>NZ_JBCLVL010000009.1:0-242378 GCF_048537895.1 Gordonia sp. CPCC 206044 | reverse complement strand
ACCCTGATAGGTGACCTCGGCGTTGGTGAAGATGCCCCCGGAGTCCTTCATGGACGCGGTCACCGTGTACTGGCCGACGCCGACCAGTCTGTCCAGCCGGGCGTACTTGGCGCCGACGAACACGATCGCGACCACACCCACGACGACGAACACGATCAGCTGGATCTTGGCGGCCCTGGTCAACATCAGCGCGCCCCGATCATGCTGAGCGGTCCGTCGAGGAACCGCTGACCCGGCTGCGCGGGCGGCAGCAGCGAGTACTGTCCGTCACCCTGCTTCTCGGTCGACTTCTTCTTCGATGCCGGCGACTTGGCCGATCCGGACGCCGGATTCATCGGGTAGGTACCTCCCGACGGCGGCGTGTTCGGTCCGAGCTTCCAATCCGGGCCGGGCGGCAGCAGCGTGATCGTCGGCCAGCCGTAGCGTGGCCCGTTTCCGCCGACGTACGGATTGGACTGGTTGACCGGCACCTTCACCCGAGCCGGCGGCGAGTACTTCGGGGTCGGCTGACCGACACCGAGCGCCTCGAGCTGGTTGAGCAGCCGCAGGTCGAGCGTCATGAACAGGTTGGTCGAGTCACCCTTCACACCCGGCAGCAACCAGTCCGGGAACGGATGCGTCAGCATCAGCGGAGCTGCAGTGATCAGATCGGGCGCCGCCTTCGACAGCTGTCTCAACACCGGGCGCAACGCCTTGAGGTCGTTGATCAGTGCGGTCCGCGATTTGCCGAGCACGTCGGTACCGACCTGGCCGAGCTTGTCCAACTTGGTCAGCAGATCGACCAGCTGCGGTCGCTGTTCCTCGAGCACCGCGACACCCGCCGGAACCTGCTTGAGGATCCGGTCGATCTGCGCGGTCTGCGCCGACGCCCGGGTGGACAGCGTCGACAGACCGTCGATCGCGTTGATGATGTCGTCGCGCTGCCGGTTCAGTCCGGTGATCAACCGATCGGCCTGCTTGATCAGACTGTTGACCTGCCCGGTCCGACCGTCGAGCGCCTTGTTCAGCTCGGTGACGATCGGTTCGAGCTGATTGATGCCGCCACCATTGAGCAGCATCGACAGCGCACCGAGCACCTGCTCGATGTCGGTGGCCGTGCGTGTCCGATCGAGCGGGATCGCTTCGGCCGAAGACTGCCGCGGCAACGACTCGCTGTCCTTGGGTTCGGACAGCGCGATGAACTTCTCACCGAGCAGCGACGTCTGCTGCACGGCGGCATGCGCCTGGTCGGACAGGTCGACGTCGTTCTTGACCTTGATCTCGACCTGCGCGAACCACTCGTTGTCGGGGACCTTCACCGACTCGACCCGGCCGACGGGGATGCCGTCCATCTTGACCATCGACTGCGGCACGAGGTCCAAGATGTCCTCGAACTGGATTCGATAGGTGTGCGGGTTGTCGCCGGTGTCGACCCCACCGGGCAGCGGGATCGACTGGATTCCGTTGCTGCCACAACCGGACAGCACCAGCACCGCGGACGCCACCGCGGCGGCGAGCACCGCGCGAATCGCGCGACGCGACAGGACTTCTCGCAGCATCATCCACCTGCTCCGGGTCGCGCCGCAGAAGGCTTGGTCGCCGACGGCTTGGTCGCAGAAGGCCTGGTCGCAGTCGGCTTGGCCGACGGACGCTTCGGCGCCGACGGACCGACGTTCAGATCGTTGTCCGGGTTGCCCTGGTTGGTGCCGGGCGCCGGGTACCGCTGCAACTTGTTGTTGCTCATGATGCCGAACGGCAACACCGGCAACAGCGGGGTCAGCACACCGTCGGTGATCTGCTTGCCGAGGTCCTCGCAGTGGGTGATCAGCGGGTTGAGCGTGGTGCTGAACTGCTTGGCCTGCGGGTTGCCCGGCAGCAGCTTGCCGAGGTCGAGCAGTCGACACTGCGCGCCGATCAGATCCTGCAGGTCCGGGATGGTCAGGCGCATGGCCAGGGTTCCCGACTCCGCGTCGTAGGCGTTGATCAGGTTGTTGATGGTGATCGGCAAGACCGTCAGGACCTCCTTGAGGTGATCCTTGGTGTCCAGCAGGGCCTTGGTGGTCGGTTGTAGATCCTTGAGGGTCTGCCCGAGCTGGTCGCGGTTGTCCTCGACGAACGACGCGACGTCACCGAGCGCGACGGACAGCTTGTTCAACGACGCGGCGAGCTGGGTGCGCTCACCGGCGAGGAACTTGTTGAACGACGCCATCTGCGTGTTGAACTGTCGCACCTGGCTGTCGTTCTCACGCAGCGCACCCACGAAGGTGTTCAGGTTCTTGACCGTGTCGACGATGTTGCCGCGGGAATCGCTCAGCGTCGTCGTCGCCTTGGACAGCTGCTCGATGGCCGATCCGAGCTTCTCGCCGTTGCCGCTCAGGTTGTCGGCACCGGTCCGGACGAGGTCGCTGACCGCACCGTCCTTGTTGGCGCCCTCGGGACCGAGGGCCTTCGACAGGTCCTGCACGCTCGCATAGATCTGGTCGACCTCGACGGGGACCATCGTCTGGTCCAGCGACAGGGTGATGTCACGCGACGCCTTCGGTCCGCCCGAGTAGGCCGGGGTCAGCTGCACGTAACGGTCGGCGACCACCGACGGGATCACCTGTACGGCTCGCACGTCGGCGGGCAGATCGATGCCGCGGTCGACGGTCATGGTGACCTTGACCTTGTTGCCCTCCGGCGTCACCGAGTCGACCTTGCCGACCGGAACGCCGAGAACCCGCACATCGGAGCCGGAGTAGATACCGACGCTGCGCGCGAAGGTCGCGGTGATCTTGGTGGTGCCGAGCATCGCGAACGCCCACCACAGCACGCCCGCGACGATGAGCGCGACGATGACTCCCAGCACGCCGAACACGATGTGCCGCGGCGTGAACCAGCGGCCCGGGCCCGAGGTCTGGGTGAGGTCGGGAGCTGTCATCAGCCGGCCTCCGTTCCGCCGTTGTTCTGGAGCTTCTGCTTGTTGGGCGGCCGCGTGGTGTTCTGCTGCGGCAATCCGGGCGGCAGCAGGTTGGTGACCACCGACTCGAACCAGCGGCCGTTACCGAGGACGTTGGCGTAGAGCCGGTAGAACGGCGCCATGTAGGTGATCGTCTCCCGCAGGTTCTTGTTCTGCGAGATCAGCAGCTTGTTGACCTCTTGCAACGAGTCGAGCGCCGGGCCGATCTGGGCTTGGTTGTCGCGCACGATCCCCGACAGCGAATCCGACAGCGAGGTGGTGCTGGCCAGCAACGCCGAGATCGCCTTCTGTCGGTTGTTCAGCTCGTCGAGCAACTGCCCGGCACCGGCGATGAGGCGGACGAACTCCTCGTTGCGGTCGGCCAGGATCTTCGATGTCGACTTCGTCGCAGCCAGGAGTTTCTGCACCTCCTGGTCGCGGCTGGCGATGGTCGCCGACAGCCGCGAGATGCCGTCCAGGGACGGTCCGATGTCACCGGCGGTGCCGGAGAAGGCATCCGAGAGCGTCTCCATCGACGTCGCCAACTGGTTGGTGTCGAGGTCCTCGATCTGATTCGCGGCGTCGGAGAAGGCGTCGATGACGTCGTAGGGCGACACCGTGTCGGTCAGCGCGACGTCGGGGTCGGCCGCCTCGGTGCCACGCGGGTTCAGCTCGAGGTATTTCTGGCCGAGGATCGTCTTGATCTGGATGGATGCCTGCGTCTGGTTGCCGATCCAGGTGTTGGTGACCCGGAAGGTGACGTCGACTCGGTCTCCGTCGAGCGACACCCCGTCCACGTCGCCGACCTTGACGCCCGCGACGCGCACCTCGGCGCCCTTCTTCAGACCGGCTGCCTCGGTGAACTTCGCGGTGTAGCGCGCCCCGGCTCCGACGAGCGGGAGCTCGGTCAGATAGAAGGCCGACACGGTGGCCATCAGCAGGATCAAGATGCCGATGCCGCCGATGCTCACCGGGCTGCGTCGCCCGGCGAACCGCCGATGCGGATGCTGTGCGGGTGCCGACGATTCGTCGGTCTGTCCCGCCTCGTTCTGGTTCTCGGTTCCCTCTGCCACCGATCAGCCCCCCGGCCTTTCATCTTTCCAGCAGCGGGTGGCCGCACTGGTGTACAGGACGTGGTTGATGTCGGGCAGTGGTACGAGCGGCTGGGTCAGCATCGTCGACTTGCCGTTGCCCGCGACCACGTCGATACCGCACAGATAGAACTGGAACCACGACCCGAATGTCGCAGCGCGACCGATCTTCTGGAGCTTGACCGGCAGGTTGGTCAGGATCTCGGCGACATCCTTGTCACGCGCGTTGATCTGGTCGCTCAACGACTTCAGCCCGGCGATGTCGCCCTGGATGGCCGGTCGGGTCGGGCCGAGGATCGATGCGGTGACCGACGTCAGGTTCGACACCGAGCTGATCGCCGACCCCACCGAACCGCGTTGCGCGGCAAGCCCGGTCACCAGTTTCTCGGTGTTGTCGAGCAGCGAGTTGAACTGCTCGTCGTTGCGGTTCACCGTGTCGAGCACCTTGGTGAGATTCGTGATCAGTTCGCCGATCACCTTGTCTTTGTCGGCGACGGCATTGGTCAGGTCTGCCGTGCTGCTCACCAGCTGGGTGATGCTGGAGCCGGTCGACTCGCCCTGGAAGACCTTGATGATCTCGTCGGACAGTTTGTTGACGTCGGCGGCCGACAGTTCCCGGAACAGCGGCTTGAACCCGTTGAACAACTCGGTGAGGTTGACCGCCGGATGGGTGTCCTGGTTGTTCGGGTCGGTCCCGAAGGTGTGTCCGGTGCCCACCGTCTGGTCGGGATCACCCGCGCCCTTCTCCAGCGCCACATACCGCAGACCGGTGAGGTTGCGATAGCGGATGTAGACCTGGGTGCCCTCGGGCAGACGGTCGCGATTGACGTTGAACGAGACCAGCGCCTTGTTGCGGTCGTACACCTCCACGTCACTGACCTGGCCCACACGCACGCCGGCGATCCGCACGTCGTCGCCGGTGTTGAGCATCGCGGCGTCGCTGAACACCGCCTTGAAGTCGCTGTCGCCGTCGCCGCCCGCGTTCGCGATGGTCAGCGCCAGCAGACTCGTCGCGACCACGGTGACGACCGCGAACACGATCAGTTTGATCAGCGGTCCGGTGATGGATTTCATCGGATGGTGACCTGCGCTCCCTGAAGCGACGCGCCGCCGATGGTGGTGACCCAGGTGGGCACCTTCTCAGGATCGGTGCCGTTGGCGCCGCCGTAGATGACCTTCAATTGCTTCACGTAGTCCGCATCGTCGAACGGATTGGCCCGGATCGTGCCCACCGGCGTGGCGGAGAACTGCGGCTGCGGCAGCGTGGGCATCGTGCGCGGACCGGGATTGCGCGACGGCGGCTGATACGAGCCGTCGGCCAGACCACCGCCGGGATACTGCGGGAACGGACGACCGTTCTTGGCCGGCTCGTAGCACACCGCGGGCGGGTCCTGGTCGAGCAGTCGCGGCTCGTCCTGGTTGGGCAGGTACCGACCACGCGGGTTCACGAACTGGAGATTCACGCGGACACCGGGATTCGCGGTGCCCTCGCCGACGATCTTGCGCGACTCGGGGATGAGCCCGGCGAAGTTGCGGAAGGTGCACACGAAGGTCGGCGACTGCTTGGCCAGGCCCACCAGGAACGGTTCGGAGTCGACCGCGAGGTCGATCAGGTCCGTCCGGTTCTGCTGGAGGAACTTGGTCGTGTCGGTCGACGCGACCCCCAGCGTCGCGATGAGCGTACGCAGGTCTCCCTGGCGTTCCGCGATCGTGTTGCTGGTGACGCGGAAGTTGTCCAGTGCGTCGATGACATCGGGCAGGGCGTCGGAATAGGTCTTCGAGAAGCTGGCCAGGCCACGCAGGGTTCCCTGCAGTTCGGGCATGTTCTCGTTGATCCGGCCGAAGATCTCGTTGAGCTGCTCGAGCGAGGTGCCGAGCTGCTCGCCGCGGCCCGCCAGTGCCTGCGACAGAGAGGTCAGCGTCACGTTGAGATCCTGCGGAGGGATGGCCTGCAACACCGGCAGCAGGTCGTCGAACAGTTCCTGCACCTCTTTGGCGTTACCGCTCTTGTCGGTCTCGATGGTCCCACCGTCGGCGAGCGTCGCGCCGCTCGCGCCGGTCGGTACCTGCAGCGCCACATAGCGCTCGCCGAACAGGGTCTTGGGCAGGATCCGGGCCGTGCTCGACGCCGGGATCTGCGCGGCCATCGACGGCGTCAGACCGAGGGTGACGTCCACGCTGCCGTCGGAGGCGGGCTGCACTTCGCGCACCTCTCCGACGACCACACCGCGCGCCTTGACGTCGGCGTGCGCGGGCAAGGCGTTGCCCGTCGAGTCCGTCTTCAACGTGACGTTGGTGAACGAGGTGAAGTTGTCGTTGAACTTCATGATGGTCACCGTGAAGAACAGCGCGACCACGATGAAGAAGACCAGCCCGAGCAGCCGGCGACGAATCGTCGACATCGCTCAGCCTCCCACTCTGACGGTGGTGGTGGTTCCCCAGATCGCGAGACCGAGGAAGAAGTCGAGGACGGCGATCAGCACGAGCGCGGCACGCACGGCGTGGCCGACGGCCACACCGACGCCTGCGGGACCGCCGGTCGCGTAGTAGCCGTAGTAGCAGTGCACGAGGATGATCACGAACGCGAACACCAGCACCTTGCCGAACGACCAGAGCACGTCGGCGGGTGGCAGGAACAAGTTGAAGTAGTGGTCGTAGGAACCACCGGACTGACCGTTGAAGACGGTGGTGATGACCCGCGACGCCAGGTACGCCGACAACAGGCCGAGCACATAGAGCGGGATGACCGCGATGAAGCCCGCGATCACACGGGTGGAGACCAGGAACGGGACCGACGGCACGGCCATCGATTCCAGTGCGTCGATCTCCTCGGAGATCCGCATGGCACCCAACTGTGCGGTGAAGCCGCAGCCGACTGTCGCCGACAGTGCGAGTCCGGCCACCAGCGGGGCGACCTCACGGGTGTTGACGTACGCCGACAGGAAGCCGGTCAGGGCCTGCGAACCGATCTGGTCGAGCGCCGAGTAACCCTGCAGCCCGACCACGACGCCGGTGAAACCCGACATCAGGATCATCACGCCGATCGTGCCGCCGATGACCGCGAGACCGCCGGAGCCGAAGGCGACTTCGGCCAGCAGGCGCAGCACCTCGCGTGTGTAGTGGACCAGGGTCTTCGGGATCCAGGCCAGCGTCCGTCCGTAGAAGGACATCTGCTCGCCGGCACCGTCGAGAACCTTGAGCGGCTTGCCCAGCTGCTTGCGCGCCTCGTACATGTAGTACTCGGGACGCGACTTGGCGATCGTCACACCACCGGCCATCGCTAGCTCCCCTTCGGCGGGACGATCTGCAGGTAAACCGCAGTGATGATCAGGTTGGCAAGGAAGAGCAGCAAGAACGTGATGACCACGCTCTGGTTGACCGCGTCACCGACACCCTTCGGTCCGCCCTTCGGGTTGAGACCCTTGTAGGCGGCCACGACACCGGCGAGCACACCGAAGATGGCGGCCTTCACGGTCGAGATGTAGAGGTCGGGCAACTGGGCGAGCGCACCGAATGACGCGAGATACGCACCCGGTGTGCCGCCCTGCACGACGACGTTGAAGAAGTAGCCACCACCGATGCCGACGACGGCGACCAGTCCGTTGAGCAGCATCGCCACCAACACCATCGCCAGCACGCGCGGGACGACGAGGCGCTGGATCGGGTTGATGCCGAGCACCTCCATCGCGTCGATCTCCTCGCGGATGGTCCGAGACCCGAGGTCGGCGGCCACCGCCGACCCGGCCGCTCCCGCGATCAGCAGCGACGTCACCAGTGGTGATCCCTGTTGGATCACCACCAGGACGCTGGCCGCACCCGTGTAGGACTCGGCACCGAGCTGCTTGATCAACGAACCCGTCTGCAGCGAGACGATCGCGCCGAACGGGATCGCGATCAGTGCGGTCGGCAGAATCGTGACGCTCGCGATGAACCAGGCCTGCTGGATGAACTCCCGCCATTGAAACGGGCGCACGAAGGACTGACGCGCGACATCGACGAACAGCTGCACGATGTTGCCGGTCTGGGCGAGCGCGCCCGTCCCGGCCTGAGCGATTCGATCAACGCCACGCGTGGTGGCACTGCTCATTCCTAGTGACTCCGACCGTCGTTGGGTTGCTGATACCGGTCGGACTCGATCGGTTGGGTGACGGTGCTGTCGCCGGGCGGCGTGGCCCAGCTCTGAGTGGGCGCGTCGCTACCGGGGAACTCGGCACCGGGATCGGCCGTGGTCCACTCCCCCTGCTGTGCCTGTCCCTGGGCGGCGTGGGCGCCGACCGGGACCGTGGCCTGGGCGTGGGCATGGGATTCGGCGCGCAGTCGGTCTTCTTCGACCATGCTCTCGCGGATCGCCTGCTGAGCGTTGGCCGGCAACGAGGGCAGCAACTGGATCACGCGCTCGCGGTGACGGGCGACCGCCTTGCGTTCGGGCATACCCGGATTGGGCTGCACCTGCGGAATGATCTCGGAGAAGTCGTCCTTGGTACCACCACCGCCGATACCGGCAGCCTGCATCGCAGCTTCCTGCGCGGCCACCGCCTCGTCCTTCTCCTCGGACATGCCGATCGGGCCGAAGCGATCTCCCGAGAGGAACTGCTTGACCACCGGCTGCTCCGACGTCAGCAGCTGCTCACGCGGACCGAACATCACCAGCTCCTTGCGGAACAGCATGCCGATGTTGTCCGGGATGGTGCGGGCGATGTTGATGTTGTGCGTCACGATCAGGATCGTCGCGTCGATCTGCGCATTGATGTCGATCAGCAACTGCGAGATGTATGCGGTACGCACCGGGTCCAGACCCGAGTCCGGCTCATCGCACAGGATGATCTGAGGATCGAGCACCAACGCACGCGCCAGACCGGCACGCTTACGCATACCACCGGAGATCTCACCGGGCAGCTTGTCCTCGGCACCGGCCAGACCGACCAGGTCGATCTTCTCCATCACGATGTCGCGGACCTCGTTCTCCTTCTTCTTCGTGTGCTCACGAAGCGGGAACGCGATGTTGTCGTACAGCGACATCGAACCGAACAGCGCACCGTCCTGGAACAGCACACCGAACAGTTTGCGGATCTCGTACAGTTCCTTGGCCGAGCACTGGGTGATGTCGGTACCGTCGATGACGACCGACCCCTGCTCGGGATGCAACAGACCGATCAGCGTCTTGAGGAACACCGACTTACCCGTACCCGACGGACCCAGCAACGCCGACACCTCACCCGATGGCAACGTCAGAGTCACGTCGCGCCAGATGTTCTGCGATCCGAATGACTTGGTAAGCCCCTCGACACTGACCTCTACGCCCACTGCATCCTCCCAGACATTCGCTGCCCCCTGCGGCGGTCGGTCTGACCACACACGATCCGGTGACATTTGTGGTTGGGGTCACTGTAGCCGACCACCATTGATCCCCACACCCATGCACGGCACCAACCTGGACGAATGACCAGATCCCCCGGGTCCGTCGTCAGGTCCTTACCCACCGGTAACTTCGTTCGGATTCGTAGAGTAGCCGATCCCACCGCAGTTGCGAAAGTACAGCGGAGGTCACATTGCCGAGGGCCAGCTCAGACCCCGGTCAACGACCGCCGAGCCTCTCAGCGCACCAGCGCCCCGGCGTCGATCGGCAGCGCGACGCCCGTGACATAGCGCGACTGCGGACCCGCGAGGAACAACACCGCGTTGCTCACGTCGTCGGGGTCCACGTTCGGCACGTCGAGTGCATGCATTCCCCGAAGGGCCGGCTCGACATCCTCGCGAGTGGGGTTCTCGGCGTCGGGCAGGAACAGTCGATAGATCGCGTCATTGAAGAGCATGCGGGTGTCGACATTCGTCGGCAGCACGGCGTTGACCCGGATCGCCTCCGGCCCGAGCTCGTTGGCAAGACTTCGCATGATCCCGAGTACGCCGTGTTTGGCCGCCGCGTAGTGGGCGTTGTTGGGAAGGCCCTTGAGCCCCGCGATCGAGCTGATCACGATGATCGAGCCCCCACGCCCTCCGGCACGTAGATGCGGCACGGACGCCTTCACGGAGTTCCACACGCCGGTGAGGTTGATGTCGATCATGTCGCGCCAGATGTCATCGGTCAGGTCGTCGACCGCGTAGCTCCCCGCGATACCCGCGTTCGCGACCACGATGTCGAGTCGACCGAATCGCTCCACCCCGCGACCGAGAGCCTTGGACACCGCGGCGGAGTCGCGGACATCGACCTCGACCGCGACCATGTCACGCCCCTGCGCCCGGACCAATCGTTCTGTCTCCGCCAGGTCATCGGGCACGGCCATGTCATAGGGAGCTCCCGCCACCGGCGCGCACAGGTCGATCCCGATGATGTCGGCGCCCTCGCGGGCCAGCCGGATCGCATGGTTGCGGCCTTGCCCTCGCGCCACGCCGGTGACAAAAGCCACCTGCCCCGCCAACTGCATCGACATCCCTCGCCTCCAGTCCCACCAAACAGTCCAATACATCGCAATCATATGCATAGATAGACCCGAAGGTGTCGCGTTTTCGCTGCTTCGGCCGCCAGCAATCGACGAGGCTCTTGCGTCGAATGATTATCATCAATTAACGTGACGGCCGTCACTCGCCGCGTGACTGCGCTCGAACTCACGGCGATCCCCGCACACATCGGCGCATCCCGCCCGGAAGGACAACGCATGACCGCACCGCACTACGACTCTGTCGTCATCGGAGCCGGGTTCTCCGGCGTGTACATGACCCACAAGCTGGGCGAGCAGGGACTGACCGTCAAGGGCTTCGAGGCGGCCCCCACGGTCGGCGGCACCTGGTACTGGAACACCTACCCCGGAGCTCGATGCGACTGCATCAGCATGGAATACGCATTCACCTTCTCGCCCGAGCTCATCGAGGACTGGGAGTGGACCGAGCGGTATCCCGCCCAACCCGAGATCCTGCGCTACATCGATTTCGTGGCGACCCGGCTCGACGTGAAGCGACACTTCGTTTTCGACACCCGCGTGACCGCCGCACATTTCGACGACGCAACCGCCCGGTGGGAGGTCACCACCGATTCCGGTGAACGCGTGACAGCGAAATACCTGATCACCGCCGCCGGGTGCCTGTCGACCTCCTCCACGCCCGATTTCCCGGGTGTCGACTCCTTCCGCGGCCGGACCATCCACACGAGTGCATGGCCACGCGAGGGCATCGATTTCACCGGGATGCGGGTCGGTGTGATCGGGACCGGGTCGTCGGGTGTCCAGGTGATACCGAAGGTCGCCGAACAGGCCGAGCACCTCACCGTCTTCCAACGCACTCCGGCCTTCAGCCTCGACTGCGGGAATCGCCCGCTCACCGACGACGAGCGGCGGGAGTTCAAGGAGAACATCGGCGAGTTCAAGGTCCTCTCCAGGCAGTCGCCCAGCGGTCAGTTCACCGACACCTTGGAGGTCAACGCGCTCGACCACACCGAGGAGCAGCGAAACGCCGTGTACGAGGAGCGGTGGAACCGCCATCGTGCGATCGACCTCATCGCGTCCTACCCCGACCTGTTCAGTGATCGGGCGGCCAACGACACGATCGCCGAGTTCTTCAGGAGCAAGATCCGCGCTGCGGTCCACGATCCCGAGACCGCGGAACTGTTGTCACCACGCGAACACCCGCTCGGCGCCAAGCGAATCACCATGGACACCGGATACTTCCAGACCTTCAATCGGGACAACGTGAGCCTCGTGAGCGTCAAGAATGCGCCGATCGAGGCCATCACCGCCGACGGGTTGAGGACAACCGACAACGAGTACCAGCTGGACGCCATCGTCTTCGCCACCGGATTCGATGCGATCACCGGCCCCCTGCTCACCATCGACATCCGCGGCCGGGAGGGGCGCACGCTCGGCGACGCATGGTCGGACGGACCGGTCACCTATCTCGGTCTCGGGGTGCCCGGCTTCCCCAATCTGTTCACCCTCACCGGGCCGGGCAGCCCCAACGTGCTCACGAACGTCGTGTGCGCCATCGAGCAGCACGTCGAGTGGACCGCGGATGCGATCGCACACCTCGAGTCCGTCCGAGCCCGCACCTGTGAGGCCGACGACGTCGCGGCCAAGGACTGGACCGCCCACGCTGTCGAGCTGGCCGACGAAACCCTCTATCCCGAGGGCAATTCGTGGTACACCGGCGCCAACATCCCCGGCAAGCCACGCGTGATCATGTCGTATGTCGGCGGCCTGAACGTCTACCGCGAGACCTGCGACGCGGTCGCCGCCGATGGTTATCGAGGGTTCACGATCAGCTGAGCCGACCCGAACACGACGAAGGGCCCCGAGTCGATGACTCGGGGCCCTTCGCGAGCGTGAGGTCGGTCAGTGACCGAATGTCACTTACTCGGTCGGAGACCGAATGTCACTTAACCGACACCGAGGCGCCGGCCTCTTCGAGCTTGGCCTTGGCGGCGTCGGCAGCTTCCTTGTCGACCTTCTCCAGGATCGGCTTCGGAGCACCCTCGACGAGGTCCTTGGCTTCCTTCAGGCCCAGGCCGGAGACGATCTCGCGGACCACCTTGATGACCTGGATCTTCTTGTCGCCCGCACCCTCGAGCACGACGTCGAACTCGTCCTGCTCGGCAGCGGCCTCGGCACCACCGGCAGCCGGAGCACCGGCAGCGGCGACGGCGACCGGAGCGGCCGCGGTGACCTCGAAGACCTCTTCGAACTTCTTCACGAAATCGCTGAGCTCCAGCAGGGTCAGTTCCTTGAACTGATCGATGAGCTCGTCAGCGGTGAGCTTCGCCATGGTGGCGTCCTTCCTGTCTTTCCCCGTACGGGGTGGTTCATCCCCGATGGTGGGGATTGGATTGTGCGGCGCGAACTACTCGCCGGCTTCGTTCTTCTTCTCCTGCAGTGCCGCGGCCAGGCGCGCCACCTGCGAAGCCGGCTGGTTGAACAGACCGGCAGCCTTTGCCAAGTTGCCCTTCATGGCACCGGCGAGCTTGGCCAACAGAACCTCACGGGTCTCCAGGTCGGCGATCTGCTCGATCTCCGCCACGGACAGCGCACGGCCGTCCATGGTGCCGCCCTTGATGACCAGAGCCTTGTTGTCCTTGGCGAACGTCTTGATCGCCTTTGCGGCCACCACCGGCTCGCCTTCGATGAAGGCGATCGCGGTCGGACCGGTGAACAGCTCGTCGAGCCCTTCCACGCCCGCCTCTGCGGCGGCACGCTTCACCAGGGTGTTCTTGGCGACGGAGTAGGTTGCACCCTCACCGAGGGAACGACGCAGCTCGGAGATCTGCTTGACGGACAGGCCACGGTATTCCGTGACGACCGTCGCCGTAGCTCCCTTGAACTGCTCAGCGATCTCCGCCACTGCGGCGACCTTGTCGGACTTGGCCATACTTCGCCTCCTCTCATCACTAGAGTTGGGTCGGGTTCCACCCGAGCCGGGAGAGGCGAGTCGCGAAATGCAATACGCCCCGGCACGCAGAAGGTCCGGGGCGTGAACAGGCGCATGAGTACGCTGTCAATCCTCGTTCTCCCTGCGTGGGCCGCCGAGCCGAGCGCTGCGCACTCGGGCCGGACCTTCGATCGGGATCACTCCCGACGACCGACGGTCTCTGGTTGAACCGATACGACACACGGATGTGTGCCACACCAAGCGGATAGGCTACCGGATGTGGGTGACGCATCCAAATCGCCGGCTGCCCGGCCGATGACCGCCAACGATCACGCCGCCGCGGCCGCGGAGTCGATCATCGACCGCCACCTCGGCCTCATGTTCGGGATACCCGGTACCCGACTGGCCGCGATCGCCTGGCCCACCGGTGGTTTCACCGGACGATTCGGCAGTTGGCATTACTGGTGGCATGCGCATCTCGTCGACCTCTTGGTCGATGCCGCGATCCATCGCCCGTCGGGACATCCGAGGCGCCACGAACCGACCGGAGCCGAGGACCCGTCGTTCGACCCCGAGGTCGCCGACGTCGTCATACGACTGCTGCGCGGGATCCGGTGGCGCAATCTCGGACGCTGGACCAACAACTACTACGACGACATGGCCTGGCTTGGGCTGGCGATCGAACGCGCCGACCGCCACCTGGGGCTGCGGCACACGAAGGCACTGAACACGTTGTCGGGGCGGATGGTCGAGGCCTGGCTGCCCCATCTCGGCGGTGGAATCCCTTGGCGCACGATGGATCTGTTCTTCAACGCGCCCGCCAACGGCCCGGCGTCGATCCTGGTGGCACGCACCGGCCACGTCGAGCGCGCCCGTGCCATGGCCGACTGGATGGACGCCACCCTGATCGACCCGGCGTCGGGGCTGGTCATCGACGGCGTCAAACCGGGCTCGCGCGGCGGCCCGCTGCAACCGGTCCCGGACATCTACACCTACTGCCAGGGCGTCGTCCTGGGCGTCGAGGTCGAATTGGCCCGGCGCACCGACGAACCCGTGCACGTCGATCGCATCGAGCGGTTGCTGACGGCAGTCGAGACGCACGTCTGTACCGACGGGGTGGTCCACGGCGCGGGCGGCGGTGACGGCGGCCTGTTCGCCGGGGTGCTCGCGCGTTACCTGGCCTTGATCGCCACCGATTTGCCCGGCACGGCGGCACGGGCACAGGATCTGCGTCGACGGGCCGCCGCCATCGTCACCAGCAGCGCAGAGGCCGCCTGGACACACCGCGTCGACACCGCCGACGGCCCCTTCTTCGGACCCGACTGGCGACGGCCTGCCACCACACCGCGCGACGACGGCGCCAAGGCAGAGTTCGTCGAAGGGGCGGTGCATTCGTCTCAGATCGCCGAACGGGACCTGTCGGTGCAACTGTCCGGGTGGATGGCGCTGGAGGCTGCGGCTGCCGTCGAACTCCACCGTCCCGAACACACGCCGACCATCACCAAATAGTGCCCGCCCGGTTAGCGAACCTATATAACCGCTGAGCTATCCTCGTCCGACGAGGTGACGCACGCCACACCCGCGGCTTGCGTGCACCCGTCACCAGCACGACACGGTGAGCGTTCGGCGAACGGGCGACGATGCCCGAGGCAGGTGATGCACCATGACGTACCAGTTGGACGGACAGAATCAGGCGGCGCACGACCCCACGGCACGCTCCGCGCAGCCCCACCGATCACGGTCCACGCGACCGGTCGGCGCCCCGCGCTTCGGCGCCCTTCCCCTCGGTGACCCCACCGGCGGCGCCGACGGCATCCGGTGGCGCGAACAGGTCGACGGCAAATCGCTGTATCCGCGCGTCGCCGTCGACCGTGACGTCATCCTCACCATGAGCGACGGAGTCCGACTGCGCGCCACGGTCATCCGACCGGCCAACAGGTTCGGCCAGACCGCGCTCACGCCGTATCCGGCGATCGTGAACATCAACCCGTACAACCGCGTGGCGATCGACCTTCTCGACCACACCCTGCATGCTCCGGTGCTCGGCAAGACGCTGCGTACCGCGTCGAGGTCGATCGACGGGACCGGCACAGGACTCGAGGGGTTGACCACGCTCACCAAGACGTTGTCCGGCGGCGTGTTCGACGTCTTCGGGATCAACCGCAACCTGGTGCGCAGCGGCTATGTGCAGGTGATCGTGGACGTCCGCGGCACCGGGGCCAGCCAGGGCAAATGGCAGATCCTCGGGCCGCGCGAGCAGCAGGATTCCGTGGAGATCATCGATTGGGCCGCCCAGCAGGACTGGTGCGACGGCGCCGTCGGGCTCGCCGGCTGGTCGTATTCGGCGATCAATTCCCTCCAGGCCGCCGACAAGCGTCCGCCGGCATTGCAGGCGGTGTTCGCGGTGGAGGGCTGCGACGACATCGTCCGCGACATCTACATCACCGGCGGCATGCCCTCGGCGTTCATCCCGGCCTGGCTGTCGGCGGTCAACCTGCTCAAGTGGGTGCCCAATCCTGCTGCGCCGGTACGGGATCTGCTGCGCGGCGACACACTGCGTTGGGCACGCGACCGGATCAAGTCCCCCGCCACCGAGATCACCTCGCTGCTCTGGGGTTTCCTGACCGCCCGCGACGACCGCATCTTCGACGATCCGTACTTCGACGAACGTGACCCCAAGGTCGACCGGATCGAGGTACCCACCTTCACCGTCGGGGCCTGGCACGACCTGTTCGGCCGCAGCGCCACCGGGGTGTACGAGCATCTTCAGATGGCGCCGGGCCGCAAGCAGATGTTGGTGGGCGACGGCTACCACATCGATGTCGGCTCCGGCTACGGCGGCAAATTCTCCCCGCCGCGCCTCGACGTGCTGGAACGGGCCTGGTTCGACCGATGGCTCAAGGGGCACCGCAACGGCGTCGAGTACTACGGCCCGGTCACCATGCTGCAGCAGGGCGGCGCGTGGACGTCGGGTGAGAGTTTCCCGCGGTCCGGGGTCGGGCCGCGGCGGTTGTACCTGACCGCGACCGGTTCGGGCACCGCCGGGCACGCCGCCCACGACGGGTCGTTGTCGTCGGCGCCGGTGGACCATCGGTCGTCGCTGGCGGTCCAGGCCGATGCTCGCGGCCTGCTATCGCGGGACATGACGCAGGTGACCGCGGGGGCGGCCATGGTGCTGGGTCCGTCGATGCGCACCGACGCCCGCTATCAGGAGGCCGGAGGTCTCACGTTCACCAGCGACCCGGTGACCGAGGCGACCACGATCAGCGGTGCGATGAACCTGCGGCTCAACGTCGCGACCACCGCGCACGAAGCGATCTGGGCGGTCACCGTCAACGACGTCGCCCCCGACGGGACGTCCACCGTGCTGACCAACGGGGCCCTGTCGGCATCCAACCGGGCCCTCGATCCGTCGTCGTCGACGTACGCGTCCGACGGCAGCCTGCTCGGCGCGCATCATTATCTGTCGCGCAAACGCAAGCTGCCGGTACCTGCCGACGAACCGGTTCGCATCGACGTGGATCTGGTGCCCACCGACGCCGTGTTGGAGCCGGGTCACCGCCTCCGCGTGGATGTCTACGCGGCCAGCTTCCCGCGCTATCTCACGGTGGTGCCGGATCTGATCAAGGCGCGTGGCCGCCGACAACGCCTGGTGCTCGATCCTCGGCACCCGAGCTACCTCACCTTCCTCTCCGGCGGCAGTTGGTGAACAATGCCTCGTCGGGTCACGTGACCCCGCTGTCGGCGAACACGACCCGATAGACGAAGCCCGCCTCGGGTCCGAGCGTCGATCCCACGAGGTCGATGAGGGTGATGGCGAACCCGCGACCATGGCTGGGTCCCGACGAATCGTCGAGATGGTGTGCGAGTTCGTGGAGGACGACGAGTTCGCGCAGCGCCCACCGCCCGTCGGCCGACGATGGGATGGCGATCTGCGGCTCGCGGCCGGGTGCCCTGATGTACTCGGCCGACCGGTGACCGCGCCGGGCCCGGATCGTCAACGGCTCGACCGCACGTGGAAACCGTTCCCGGACAACCGCCATGGCCAGCACTCGGTCCACGTGCGCGCGAACCGAGTCGACCGACGCGAACCGGGCCTCCACCGGCAGGGTCAGTTCGGTCCCGGCGATCTGCACGGTCCGGTCCGAACCGACCCGGTCGAACATGCGGTGCACCAGACGTTCGGCCTCGTAGAGTCGGCCGCGCCCGACATCTCGTGGGGTCATCGCCGCACCATCGGTCGCCGGTTACCATCTGACGCACGACCGCCCGACCTGGCCGCGGCGCCGGAGAGGAGTCGAACAGGGTGAGGAGTCCGACGACGCTCGCGGCGCGGGCACGTACTGCGGGGCTCGCGCTGGCGGAGCGGGGCCGAGCGCTTCCCGGGGCCGGGCTGGCTCTGCGCGTGCTGCGTGACCTCGCCGTCAACGACGTCACCGACCGGTCCATGACCCTTGCCGCGCAGACGTTCACGTCGATCCTGCCGGTGGTCATCCTGCTGACGGCCCTGCCCGGACACACCTTTGTCACCGATGCCCTCGCGGGGCTCGGCATCGATCCGTCGCGCGTGGACATGGTCTCGACGTCGTCGACGGAGTCGTTCACCGCGTTCGGGATACTCGGCGCGTTGATGACCATCGCAGGCGCGACGTCGCTGTCGCGCGCGCTTGGCCGCATGTACATGTCGGTCTGGCAGGTCGACAAGCTGCCCATCTCCGGCTGGTGGCGCTGGGTGGTGGTGATCTTCGTGATCCCGATCGGTGTGGTGGCCCAAGGCTTTTCGGCATACCTGCACGGCGTCAACATCACCGGCGTGACCGTCTCGGGTTACGGCGCACTGGGGGTGGCCCTCGAGATCTTGGCGACGTTCCTCATCTGGACGGCGATGTGGACGGCGCTGCCCCGGTTGCTGGTGTCCACCCAGGCACCCGCCCGGTTGCTGATGTTCAACGGCGCGGTGGCCGGCCTGTTCATCACCGTCTATCTCGTCGGCAGCCGCATCGCACTGCCGACGATCCTGCAGCAGACGACCGGCCACTTCGGCACTCTCGGCATGGTGTTCGCCGCGATCAGCTGGTTGTTCTTCTTCGCCATGATCGTGGTGGTGTGCGCGATCGTCGTGCACGCCGTCGTCACCGACGACGGCACCATCGGGACGTGGATGCGTACGCACGTGGGCGCGCCGCGACCCTTGCGCGCGACGCTCGACGCAGAGAATCGCGGCAGGCCAGAAACATTCGAGCCGACATCCCGGACCGACGAGACGAACTGACTGCCGAACACGCAGGACGCTCATGCCTCCAACGCGCCCCGAGCGCCACCGAACTCACGGTCGGGGCCGATCTTCGCCCGGCGGCCGGCATGGTCACCGGCTCGGCGAGCCGCCTCGGAATAACCCGCCGACGCGCTCGACGGCCGCCACGTGCCGCGTGCCGTGGACTCGGACCTGTAATAGTCGGCGACCTCGATCTCCTTGTTGCGCAACACCAATTCGGTGGTGACCCGCCCGTTGTCCGCCGGGACACGCGCCCCGTCCGGCCGGTTCTCGGCATCGGCGTCCAAGGCCTGCGCCCGAGCCTGTGCACGCGCCTCGCCGAGGCGGGTGCCGATGCGCTCGGCGAACGCCGACTGGAAGTTGAGACGCGCGGTGATCGGTGAGAGCGGCTTGGTCTCGACGACACGTCGGGCACGCCAGCCGGACCCACGCGTCACCACCCGGGAGAACTGTTCCCCCTTGTAGGCACCCGACCTGAGATAGCCGTCGCTGGCCGCGACCATCTGCACGACGAGCGAGGTGTACAGCGCCTCACAGGTGTCGATGTCGGCCTCGAATCCATAGGCCAGCACGAAGGTGGAGTTGCCGGCCACGTCGACGGTGACATCGTTGGCGCGGGCGATCGCCACGAACAGCTGGACGTAGGTCTTGAGCCCCCGCTTGCCCGCCTCCCCGATCGCGATCTGCCGTGACAGCGGCGTGGTCCGCGCCTGCGCCGCCGGATCATGCGCGCGGGCGACCGCCAGGTCGATCGATGCCGTCGTCGCCAGCCGCTGCGCGGCCTGCATGAACGTCTCCGCCTCATGCGGGTTGTCCGTTCCCTCGGCCTGCCGCAGCAGCGCCGCGATCCGGGTCAGCAGCTTGTCGTCGCGCATATGTATCAGACTATCGAGCGGCCCGATCGGTTCCATTCCGGCCGAAATCGGCACCGACGACGCTCGATTGCCGCCACATCCGATCGGCCGGTGACTCTCCCGCCCCCGACGATCACCCTTCCGGTGACCAGCGCGCGAGATCGTCGTCGGTGATCTCGCGGTCCGCGGTCCGCTGGGTGATCCGGATGTGATTGCCGAACGGGTCGCGCAACGCGCAGTCGATCCCGTACGGCTGTTCCTCGGGCACCTGGGTGAACTCGACGCCCTTCGCGAGCAACTCGGTGTAGGTGGCCCGACAATCGTCGGCCGACAGGATCGCCGCCGTGCCCAAGGCGCCCTGCGTGAGCAGGTCACGGACCTTCTCCGCGGCCGTATCCGACATCGCGGGCGGTCCCGGCACCGTCAGCAGGATCTCGCGATCGGGTTGCCCCGGCGCGGCGATGGTCAGCCACCGCATGAAACCCATGTCCACGTCGGACCCGACCACGAAACCCAGTTTGCCGACGTAGAAGTCGAGTGCGACGTCATGGTCGAGGACGAAGACGGAGTGGATGCTGATGCCGGTGATCATGGTTTCGACCGTACGGGCGGTGTCGTCGACGTCGCTTCTCCGAAACTGCTCGGTCGTGCATGGTCTTTGATGAAGCAGGTCGGGACCCTGGCGGCCGGCACGGATCGCCGGTATTCGCTGGGACTGCGGCCGATGATGGTCGCGAAGGTCCTGCTGAAGGTGCCCAGGCTGCCGTATCCGACCGCGAACGCGATGTCGGTCACCGACGAATCGCCGTCGCGCAGCAGCGCACACGCGCGTTCGATCCGGCGTCGCTGCAGATACCGATGCGGTGTCTCACCGAACACGTCGCGGAAGCGTCGGATGAAATGTGCGGGCGAGAGCACCGCGACCTGCGCCAGCGCCGGGATGTCCAGGGGCGAGGAATAGTCACGGTCGATCGTGTCGCGCGCGCGGAGGAGCCGACGGTTCTCCTCCTCGGTGGGACTCCATCGCACGGCCACGGGCTTGCCGGTCAGAGACCGAACTTGGCCTGCATCCCGCGCAGCGTCTCCGCCGACGACATCAGACCGGCCAGCTCGGACTCCGACATGGGCATCTCCAGCCGCGTCTGCGCCCCACCGCGATCGACGATGGTCGGCAGGGACAGACACACGTCGTCGAGACCTTCGTAGCCGGTCGCAACCGTCGACACCGGCAGCACCCGATGCTCGTTGTTCAGGATGGCCTCGACGATGCGGGTCGCCGCCAGGCCGATCGCATAGTTGGTGGCGCCCTTGCCCTCGATGATCTTGTACGCCGCGTGCACCACCTCATGATGGATCCGTTCGCGCGCCGCGGCGTCGATGGCCTGCTCACCGGGAAGCGGTTTCCAGTTGAGCAGGGGTACACCGCCGATGCTCGCCGAACTCCACAGCGGGATCTCGCTGTCCCCGTGCTCGCCGACGATGTAGGCGTGGACGTTCTGCACGGCGACGCCGCAGTGCTGCGCGATCAGGAACCGCAGTCGCGAGGAGTCGAGGACCGTGCCCGAACCGAAGACCTGGTGGTTGGGCAGCCCGCTGTACTTCAACGCCGCATAGGTGACGATGTCGACGGGGTTGGTCACCATGACGTAGATGGCGTTCGGTGCCACCTCGATGACCCCGGGCATGATCTTCTGGGTCAGTCCGATGGTGGCCTCGGCCAGTTCGAGCCGCGACTGTCCGGGCTGTTGTTTGGCGCCCGCGGTGAAGACCACCACGTCCGCGTCGGCGCATACCGCCACATCGTCGTCACCGATGATGTCGGCGCGCGGCACGAACTCCAGCCCGTGCGACATGTCGAGGACCTCGGCGGTGACCTTCGCGGTGTTGATGTCCATCAGCGCGATCGTCCGCGCCACACCCCGGATCAGGGATGCGTAGGCGACGGCGGTGCCGACCGCCCCCGCTCCGATGATCGCCAACTTGGTGGGTCGGGCCTCCATCACATCACCGCCTGGGTCGTCGTGATCGTCCGGTGTGCGCAGCGCACACCTGTTACGAGTCTTAGTCGATTCTCGGCGCACACGCCCGCCAATCGGGGATGTCGTCGTCCAGGGTTCATCGCGGCCATCTACTGGAAACGACGAACCCCCGACGTGACCGTCGGGGGTTCGTGGTGATCTACCGCTCAGATGTCGGTACTCAGGCCTGCGGGGCCTCCGCGAAGTTGCGGGTGACCGCCGGGTCGACCGGGATGCCCGGGCCGGTGGTCGTCGAGACGGTGACCTTCTTGATGTAGCGGCCCTTGGCGGCGGACGGCTTGGCGCGCATGATCTCGTCGAACGCGGCGCCGTAGTTCTCCGCCAGCTTCTCGGTGTCGAACGACGCCTTACCGATGACGAAGTGCAGGTTCGCGGCCTTGTCGACGCGGAAGTTGATCTTGCCGCCCTTGATGTCGTTCACAGCCTTGGTGACGTCGGTGGTCACGGTGCCGGTCTTGGGGTTCGGCATGAGACCGCGCGGGCCCAGGACACGTGCGATACGGCCGACCTTGGCCATCTGGTCCGGGGTGGCGATCGCGGCGTCGAACTCCAGCCAGCCGCCCTGGATCTTCTCGATGAGATCCTCGGCGCCGACCTCGTCGGCGCCGGCGGCGGTCGCCTCGGCGGCCTTGTCGCCTGCGGCGAAGACGATCACGCGGGCGGTCTTACCGGTGCCGTGCGGCAGGTTGACGGTGCCACGGACCATCTGGTCGGCCTTGCGCGGGTCGACGCCGAGGCGGATGGCCACCTCGACCGTCGAGTCGGCGTTCTTCGACGACGTGTCCTTGGCGAGCTGTGCAGCTTCCAGCGGGCTGTACAGCTTGGTGCGATCGACCTTCTCCGCTGCGGCGCGGTAGGCCTTGCTCTTCTGTGCCATTGCTCTGTTCTTTCTCCGTGTGTGTGTCTGTTCGGGTTAGTGGTTGTTGGGCCGAGCCGGCCCTCCCACGAGTTCTTCTCCGCTGATCGCGAGTTGCCGCCTGTCCGAGCGTCCCCTCCCGCTGATCGAGAGTTGCCGCCAGTCCGAGCGTCCCCTCCCGCTGATCGAGAGTTGCCACCAGTCCGAGCGTCCCCTCCCGCTGATCGAGAGTTGCCACCAGTCCGAGCGTCCCCTCCCGCTGATCGAGAGTTGCCACCAGTCCGAGCGTCCCCTCCCGCTGATCGAGAGTTGCCACCAGTCCGAGCGTCCCCTCCCGCTGATCGAGAGTTGCCACCAGTCCGAGCGTCCCCTCCCGCTGATCGAGTAGCTGCGAGCCGCTAGGCGAGCAGCGTATCGAGATCACTCAGCGACGAGTCAGCCTTCGACCGTGATACCCATCGACCGTGCAGTGCCGGCGATGATCTTCGCGGCCTGGTCGACGTCGTTGGCGTTGAGGTCCTCGGCCTTGGTCTTGGCGATCTCACGGACCTGGTCCATCGAGACCTTGCCGACCTTGTTGACGTGCGGCTCGCCCGAACCCTTCTGCAGACCGGCAGCCTTGAGCAGCAGCTTCGCGGCAGGCGGGGTCTTCAGCTTGAAGTCGAACGAGCGGTCTTCGTACACGAAGATCTCGACCGGGATGACGTTGCCACGCTGCGACTCGGTCGCTGCGTTGTACGCCTTGCAGAACTCCATGATGTTCACGCCGTGCTGACCGAGCGCCGGACCCACGGGCGGGGCCGGGTTGGCCTGGCCTGCCTGGATCTGGAGCTTGATGATCCCGGCGAGCTTCTTCTTCTTGGGAGGCATCTTGATTCCTTGTTTGTTTCTTGCTGATCCACGTCCGCTGGAGGCGTGGAAGTCTGTTGTCTGCTCCGGGAGGAGCGTCACGCTCGGCGAGAAGCGAACGTGCCTGCGCGGTTGGGCGCCGCGCGAGCTAGATCTTCTCGACCTGGTTGAAGTTCAACTCGACCGGGGTCTCGCGACCGAAGATCGAGACGAGCACCTTGACCTTGCGCTGCTCGGCGTTGACCTCGCTGATCGACGCGGGCAGCGTCGCGAACGGGCCGTCCATGACGGTGACCGATTCGCCGACCTCGAAGTCGACCTCGATGACCGACGTCGCCGCAGCGGCGGCGGCCTCGACACCCTCGCCTGCCGACTTGGCCGCAGCAGGCTTCTTGGTCTCGACGCGCGGCATGAGGAACTGCAGCACCTCGTCGAGCGACAGCGGCGACGGCTTGGAGGTCATCCCCACGAACCCGGTCACACCGGGAGTGTTGCGGACCGCACCCCACGAGTCGTCGTTGAGGTCCATGCGCACCAGGATGTAGCCGGGCAGCACCTTGCGGTTGACCTTCTTGGGCTGACCGTTCTTGATCTCGGTGACCTCTTCGGTCGGCACCTCGACCTGGAAGATGTAGTCGCCGACGTCGAGGTTCTGCACGCGGGTCTCGAGGTTGGCCTTCACCTTGTTCTCGTACCCGGCGTAGCTGTGGATCACGTACCACTCACCGGGTGCGCGCCGGAGCTGCTTGCGCAACTCCTCGACCGGATCGGCTTCCTCTGCGGGAGCGTCGGCCGCCTGCTCGGCATCGACCTCGTCGGCGGCTGCGTCGTCGGCGTCCTCGGCCGCTTCGCCACCGTCGACCGCTGCGGCGTCATCCTCGGCTGCCTCGACCTGTGCCTCGACACCAGGATCGTCGGTCTCGTCGACGGCATCCACCACGGACGTGTCAGCGTCGTCGATCCCCTCTGGGGTCGATTCGATCTCGTTCTCCGGGGTGCTCACTGCAGCCCACGCTCCTCTTTCGTTCGGTCGGCGGTTTGCGCCATCGCGGCCTCACCGTCGCCCGTTGCGGGCTCGTCAGCCGAATACCAGCAGGACGAGCTTGGCGAAGCCCAGATCGATACCCGAGATGAAGGCGGTCATGATGACGACGAACACCAGCACGACGATCGTGTAGGTGATCATCTCGCGGCGCGACGGCCAGATGACCTTCTTCAGTTCGGAGACGACCTGCTGCAGGAAGAGCCAGATCCGGACGAACGGATTGCGACTCTTCTCCGCAGGCGCCTTCTTCTTGCGTTCTGCGACCGCGACCGCGGATCCCCCATCGGAATCCGTGTCGCTGCCGGTGGCCGAAGCACTCGCCGAGGATCGACGGCGCGACGACCGCTTGCCCGACGGACGGAGTTCGGTCGACTCCTCCGCAGCGCCCGCGGCGTCCTCGCGACTTTCGAGCTCCTCCACGGCGTCCGCGGAGGATGCCTCCGCGGAGTCCTTGGCGCGGGCGGCTCGATCTCGCTTGCTCACCTTCGAGGTCCTCTCGTCAACGTGTGCCCTCACCAGGGCAGGGGCGACAGGACTTGAACCTGCAACCTGCGGTTTTGGAGACCGCTGCTCTGCCAGTTGAGCTACGCCCCTTTGCGGTCCCGAAAGACCGCGCGTCCAATTCCTCCTCACAAAACCAACGCGCCACCCTATGGGCAGCGCGCAAGTCAAGAGTCAATCAGACACTTCAGTGTAGAACATCGTCCGCGCCGAACCCAAAACGCCTCGACACGTCCCTTCTTCCACATCCGTGCCACGTCACCCAAACCGCCTCCCCGAGGGGCGCCGACCGGGGCGACCACTTCGAGCTTACGCATGCCGCGGCGGGAACCCGACCGCACCGGTCGGACGACGACGCGATGGACTCGGCTCACGGCGCCGCCACCGGCTACAGGGCACCGGCCAGGATGGCCACCGCGTCGGGGTATCGCTGCGCGGGTGCCGCGGCGAAGTTGAGGCGGACGAACGGCCCGGTCGGTTCGGTGGGAAACCACTCCCCACCGGGCGAGATCGACAGCCCGCGCGTCAACGTGCGCGCCGCGACCGCGTCCGGATCGGCGGGCATGCCATCGCTGCCGTGAGCGGGCAGCGACACCCAGACGTTGAACCCGCCGCGCGGCGGGTTCGGCACCTCGAGCATCGGGGCACCCGCCGCCAACGCCGCCAGCAGCACGTCGCGTCGGCCGCGCAGCTCTCGCTGCAGGTGCTGCAGATGGCGCCGCCACACCGGCCGCGTCACGACGTCGAGGGCCACAGCCTGCAGGATCGGCGACACATACAGATCCGACACCGTCAGCGCGTTCTCGATCCGCGACCGCGCCGGGCCACGGGCCAGCAGAACCGCCACCCGCACGGTCACCGACAGGCTCTTGGTCAACGACCGGATGTAGACGACGTGGCCGTCGGGCTCGTCGGAGACCAGCGGCCGAGGCGTGACGTCCATCGCCAGGTCGTGCGCCCAGTCGTCCTCCACGACGAACGCCCGGTGCGCCCGCACCACCGACAGGACGTCGTCACGCTGCGCAGGCGTCCACACGTCACCGGTCGGGTTCGCGAAGGTCGGTTGCACGTAACACAGCCGCGCCCCCGACGACGCGAATGCATCGTCGAGGTCGGCGGCACTCGGCGCACCGTCGGTGCGGGGCACCGGCACGATGACCAGTCCGGCCTGTCGGGCCGCGGCGATGGCACCCCAGTAGGTCGGCGATTCCATGACGATGGCATCCCCCGGGCCGGCGAGCGCACGAAACGTCGCCGACAGTGCGGCCTGCCCGCCGGAGGCGATCACCGCATCGGTGTCGCGCCACCCGTCGAGTCCGAGGTCGTCGACGAACCATCGTCGGAGTCCGGGGAGGCCCGCGGTCGGTGGACGTCGGAACGGATCGTCGGCGCCACCCCGGGCCAGCCGCGCGTACGCGCTGCGTAGCTCCCGCATCGGTAGCAGTTCTGCGTCGGGATAACCGCTGTGCATCGCGATGGTGTCGTGCGGGATCTGCCGCATCGACGAGCCGACCGGCGACTGACCGGCACGCTCGGGACCCAGGGCTGCGGTCTGCCAGGACACGTCCGGGGGCCTGCTCTCATCGGCCCTCTGTCGCACGAATGTGCCCAGGCCTGCACGGGTCTCGACCACCCCCTGCGACACCAGTTGCGTCAGTGCGCGCTGCACGGTCACCGGGCCGGCACCGAACCTGGCGGCGAGCGCCCGCGTCGACGGCAATCTGTCGCCGGGCTGCGCGGCCGCCGCGAGAGTATGCAGATGACGCACGATTCGAGCGCTGCTATCGTCTGACATGAATAGACATGATAGCGCTATCGGCACGAATGGCCCGGTGATATCGCCGGGTATCGCCTGGGGGCTGCTGGGTGTGTGCGCGTTCTCGTTCACGCTCCCGATGACTCGCGTCGCCCTGGCGGGCCTCGACCCCATGGTGATCGCCTGCGGCCGCGCCGTCGTCGCGGCACTGCTGGCGGTGGTCGCGCTGGCTGTCGGTGGTGGTCGTCTCCCCACCGGCAATCAGTGGCTGCGTCTGATCCCGGTGTCGCTCGGGGTCGTCGCCGGTTTCCCGGTCCTGACGTCACTGGCCCTACGCGACGTCGACGCCGGACACTCGGCGATCGTCATCGGACTGCTGCCGGCTGCCACCGCGGTGGTGGCCGTCCTGTGGACCCGCGAACGCCCGGGCCGACGATTCTGGCTGGGAGCCGCGGTCGGGGTCGTCGCGACCCTCGCCTTCGCGCTGGCCGCCCACGGCACGACGGCGACGATGGGTGCAGGCGATCTCTACCTGCTCGGGGCCGTCGTGCTGGCGGCCGTCGGCTATGCGCAGGGCGGTCGGATGGCACGCGAACTCGGCGCGTGGCAGACGATCTGCTGGGCATTGGTGCTTGCCGTTCCGGTGATGGCACCGGCGACGCTCATCGCGCTCGCCGGTCGCCTCCCCCACGCGACCGGCGGTCAATGGGCGGCGTTCGGCTATCTGTCGGCGGTCAGCATGTTCCTCGGCTTCTTCGCCTGGTATCGCGGTCTGGCGATCGGCCCGATGACCACCGTCAGTCAGATCCAGCTCGTCCAGCCGGTGCTGTCGGTCTCGTGGGCGGTCCTGCTGCTCGGCGAGCACCTCGACGCCGCGCTCGTCGCGGGCGGCATCGCAGTGATCGGCTGTGCCGCCTTCACGGTGCGCAGCCGGGTGGCACCGGCGCCGACGCCGGCAGTTCCCGAACGCTCCGCGGTCACCTGACGCCGACGTCCCGACGGGCCTCACCCCCGACAAACGCCGAGGGGGCACATCATCGGATGTGCCCCCTCGGCGTGAATCGTTGCGCAGTGAATCGGTTGCGCTGTGAATCGGTTGTGCTGGGGATCAGTTGAACTGGATCTTGGCCTGCGCGCGACCGAAGATCTTGCGATCACCCTGCTTGGCGACGATCGCGATCACGCCCTGGCGGGTCTCCGGGTCGAGCGACTTGATCTTGCCGGTGAAGTCGACCGCGGCACTGTCGTCTGCGGGCACGTACACGGGGCTGGTGAAGCGGACGTTGTACTCGCAGAACGCGGCCGGGTCACCGATGAACTCGGAGATGAAGCTGGCGCCCAACCCCATCGTCTGCATGCCGTGCGCCACGACGCCGTCCATCCCGGCAGCGGTCACCAGATGGTCGGAGAAGTGGATCGGGTTGGGATCACCGGCGACGCCTGCATAGTTCGTGAGGTTGCCGCGGGTGAGCAGGAAACGCTTGGCGGGCAGCTCCTGGCCGGCGGTCAGCGTGTCGAAGTCGATCGCGCTGTACGCCGACGGCGACTGGGTCGGGTCCGGGCGTTCGTAGCGGCCCGGTTCGGGCTCCACGGTGCGTCCCACCTGGCCGGTCTTGTCGACCTTCATCATCACGTGGTCGAGCGACTCGGCGAGCTCCGGGGCCACCTCCATGCCGGGGCGCGCGGCCAACGACGTGTACGTGGTCATCACCGGTTCGCCGTGCTGGTTCCAGATGACGTTCTTGGTGACCATCAGGTCGATCAGCTCGGGGCTGGTGACGTGACGGAAGGAGTCCAACGACACGTCGCACACCAGCTGGTCGCCGACCTTCATGGGCTGGTGATAGATCAGCCGCTGGTCGGTCTGCATGATCTGCCACAGGTCGTAGCCGGTGACGACGTCCTCGAAGAGTTTGCGCTGCGCGATGATGCCGAGCACCGAAACGTAGGTCGGGGCGGCGATCAGCGTGTCGTGACCCATCCGACGGGCCTCCGACTCATCCCAGTGGGTCGGATGCGCATCCTGCACGGCCATGGCGTGCTTGCGCACTTCCTCGCGCCCGATCTCGTAATAGTCGTCGACCGTGTAGTTGAACCCGACCAGCGAGCTCGTGTGGTCGGCGATCTCCTGCGGAGTGAGCTTCGCGGCGCCGTTGTTCAGCGCGTCGAGCCGCTCCTGGAGTTCGGTGTCGGTGACAGACATCGGATGCCGCTCCTTCACTCAGCCATCCATGTGGCTTGCAATCTCATGAACCGATCCTCGCAAAGGATCCGGGCTGGTTCACTCAGGTAGACGTTGCGCGCGTCGTTGCAACTGTGTCGCTACCGCTCGGTTGTACTGCCGTCCGTACTCTTCGTTCGCCACGAATCGGGCCGTTCGGGTCGATGCCCCCATTGTGCCGATCCCGTGGCTGTGCCGATCCAATGGCTGCGGGCTACCTCTCGGTGAGAAGTAGCCCGCGAAGTCCTTGTGTCGGAAAGGCCGACGATCGCTTCGTCAGCGCGATTCCTTGTGCGCCTGGTGCTTGCCGCAGTTCGGGCAGAACTTTTTGATCTCGAGGCGGTCGGGATCGTTGCGACGATTCTTCTTGGTGATGTAGTTACGGTGCTTGCACACCTCGCACGCCAAGGTGATCTTGGGGCGGACATCTGTTGAGGAGGCCACGTCGTTGCCTTCTTTCGGGTGGTACGTCGGTGGGCTCGGAGCCCATTTGTGCGTCGGCTCCGTGCTGGTCGGAACCGCTCGAGTAGCGGTGGAGGGACTCGATCCCTCGACCTCACGATTATGAGTCGTGCGCTCTAACCAGCTGAGCTACACCGCCATGTGGACTGGAGGTCCAGCGAGCCCCCTGACGGAATCGAACCGTCGACCTTTTCCTTACCATGGAAACGCTCTGCCGACTGAGCTAAGGGGGCGTGCCCGGGTCGCTCACACCGTGGTGTCGTGAGCGGCTCGAGAGCCTTAACGAGGTTACACGCAGATCTAGGCGCTCACCAAATCGCTGGTCACGATCGGTGGCGAGCGCCGAATATCAGCGTTTTACCACGTTGTGGCAGGTATAGGATTCGAACCTATGTAGCTTGCGCGACGGATTTACAGTCCGCTCCCTTTGGCCGCTCGGGCAACCTGCCGTGCCGTTCTTCCGGCCGGTTACCCGGTCGTTCGAACAACGCCGTGAAGAATACAACGAACTCACGGTATCCATGCAAACCCGCTGGTCAAAACGTTGAGCAATGTGCCGCGCGGTGAAGTTCGTCACGTAAATCGGACGGGCAGATGGCGGTCGCCGCATCGCCGAGCACCCTGCCGCCGGGCGCGCCGCGTTCGTCCGACTCGGTCTCGTTCGCGCACGCGCCCGATCTCACCGAGATCATCTCGCAACTCCGCTGACGGGTGCGTACGCGCGCCGACTACGCTGACCGTCATGGCTGATTCTTCGTTCGACGTGGTGAGCAAGGTCGACCGCCAAGAGGTCGACAACGCCCTCAACCAGGCCGCCAAAGAGCTCTCCCAACGCTATGACTTCCGCGGCACCAACACCGGGATCGATTGGTCCGGCGAGGAGACCATCGTGATCACCTCGGATGCCGAGGAACGCGCGCTGGCCGGGCTCGAGGTCTTCAAGGAGAAGCTCATCCGTCGCGACATCTCGCTGAAGGCGTTCGACGCCGGCGAGCCTGCGTCGTCGGGCAAGACGTTCAAGATCTCCGGGAAGATCGTCGAGGGCATCGACTCCGAGCATGCGAAGAAGATCTCCAAGAAGATCCGCGACGAGGGACCGAAGGGCGTCAAGGCGCAGATCCAGGGCGAGGAACTGCGGGTCTCGAGCAAGAAGCGCGACGACCTGCAGTCGGTCATCGCACTGCTCAAGGGCGAGGATTTCGGGATCGCGCTGCAGTTCGTGAACTACCGCTGACAGAACTACCGCTGACGCGGCGCCGACGGACCGAGTGGATCGGTCCTAGACGATGCCGAGCTCGCGCGCCCGCACGCCAGCCTGGAATCGTGATTGCGCGCCGAGAGCCTCCATCAGTTCGGCGACGCGTCGTCGGTACGTGCGCACGCCGAGATCCAGGCGCCGCGCCGCGGTCTCGTCCTTGACGCCCTGACCGAGCAGGTCCAGCACCTGCGGTGCCAGCCGACGGATGTCCTCGATACGCGCGTCGTAGGTGGCCAGGTCGGTCGCTGATCGCCACGCCGCCTCGAACAGAGACGACACGCCCTCCACGGCCTCGGGCTGGGTGATGACGCTGTAGCTGCGCGTGCCGGCGACCCGGTTGCCCGCCAGTATGACCAACCGCTGATCGACGATGATCGTCTCGTTGATCTCGTCGGCGGTGACGCGGATCTGCGCGCCGTGCCGGTCCCGGCGGTCGGCCAGGTGCCGGGCGGTCACCGGGTCGAGCAACATCCCCGCACGGTAGATCTTCCGGATTCGCATGTCGCCGGGGTGGCCACGGCCGGTCAGTTCGGGCGGCTCCCGCCGCGAACCGTGGGCCCAACTGAACGTCCACAGGTCGTTGGCCGCACACGCCATGTCGGTGGCGGAGGCGAACAAATGCTCGGTGCGTCGGAACAGTTCCTCTTCGCCACGCACGACCGTGACGGCATCTGTGGTGCGCATGCCGTCCATTGTGCGCCGCAGGCGACGTTCCCCGCGGGGTTGGCAGCTTACTGCCAACCGCGGTTCGCGCCACCCCGCGCGGTCCATGCTGGCAGTCATGACCACAGAAACCTCGAGCACCACCACGGCGACCGCCGATGCCGCAGGCACCTGGCCCCTCGGCGATCGCACCGTCAATCGGCTCGGCCTGGGCGCCATGCGACTGGGCGGCATGCCCTGGGACGCCCCGCGAAGTCGTGACGACGCGATCGCCGTACTCCGTCGCGCCGTGGAACTCGGCGTCGATCACATCGACACCGCGGCCTTCTACTTCACCGATCGACGCTCCTCGAACGAGCTCATCAGCACGGCTCTGCAGCCCTATCCCGAGCACCTGGTGCTCAGTACCAAGGTCGGTCCGAGCCGCTCCCGCGAGGGCGAGTTCGAACCGATGGCCCGGCCCGAACAACTGCGCGCCCAGGTCGAGGAGAACCTTCGTCAACTCGGCGTCGACCGCATCGACGTCGTCAATCTGCGCTGGGGCACCAGCATGGACAAGACGCCCGGTTCGCTGGCCGACCACCTCGGCGCGCTCGTCGAGCTACGGCAGGCCGGACTCCTCGGCGGGATCGGCATCTCCAACGTCACGGTCGAACAGCTCACCGAGGCAACCGAGATCACCCCTGTGGTGAGCGTGCAGAACCGCTACGGGATCACCGACCGTGCCGACGACGAACTGGTCCGGCGCTGCGGTGAACTCGGTATCGCCTTCGTGCCGTTCTTCGCCGTCGCGACCGCGACGGGCGCCTCCCCCGACCCTGCCGACAACACCGGGCGCCGCGAGATAGCGACCGTCGCCGCGGCGCACGACGCCACCCCGGCACAGATCCGGTTGGCGTGGACGCTGCACCGCGGCCCCCATGTGCTCGCCATTCCCGGCACGGGCAATCCGAAACACGTCGAGGAGAACATCGCCGCCGCCGGTCTGCGGCTGAGCGCCGACGATCTCGCCATCCTGGAGCGCATCGCGTCGCCCGGCGACTGAGCCGGCACGTGTTGACGCGGCCGGGCGCCTCGGGACGATCGACCGCGTCAGCGGCCGGCGTGCGGTCCGCGTCGCGCCATCTCCTGCAGACGCGCGATGCGATCGGCGGTCGGCGGGTGCGTGGAGAACAGCTTCGCCACGGCGCCACCCCGGAAGGGGTTGGAGATCATCAGGTGCGACTGGGCCTCGATCTTCGGGTCCTCGGGCAGCGGCGCGCGATCGATACCGCCGCTGATCTTGGCGAGCGCCGACGCGAGCGCCAACGGGTCACCGGTGAGCTCCGCGCCGGATTGGTCGGCCTGGTATTCCCGCGACCGCGACACCGACATCTTGATCACGGTCGCCGCGAGCGGACCCAGCAGCGAGATCATCAGCACGCCGAGCAATCCCGGGCCGTTGCCGTCGCGGTTGCCGCCGAAGAAGAACGCGAAGTTGGCGAGGCCGGTGATGATCGACGCCATCGCACCGGCGATCGACGAGATGAGGATGTCGCGGTTGTAGACGTGCGACAACTCGTGACCGAGCACCGCACGCAGTTCACGCTCGTCGAGCAACCGCAGGATCCCGGCAGTGCAGCAGACCGCGGCGTTCTTCGGGTTACGCCCGGTCGCAAAGGCGTTCGGCGATTCGGTGGGACTGATGTAGAGGGCGGGCATGGGCTGGCGGGCCGCGGTCGCCAGCTCTCGGACGATCCGATACAGGACCGGGGCCTCGACCTCGGTGACCGGCTGTGCACGCATCGACCGCAGCGCCAGCTTGGCCGAGTTGAAGTAGACGTAGGCGTTGGTGCCGATGGCGATGAGCACCGCGACCACCAGGATGGTGGGATTGCGGAAAAGAGCGCCGATGCCGACGATGATCGCCGACATCACGCCCATCATGACCGCGGTCTTCAGTCCGTTGAAGTGCATCTGTGCCTCGCTGTCGGGTGGCCCGGCGCCATCGCCCGGGTGTGTTCTCCTACGACAAACGAACCAGACGCCGGCTTAGTTTCCGGGTCGATGCCGCTCTCGCCGATCGGCCAGCGGCGACACTCGACCCGTTGACGAACGCTAGCCGGTCCGATCGATGGTGTAGCGCACCAACGACGACAACGCACCGTGCGCCGGACCGTCGGGCAGCTCGGCCAGCACACCCTGCGCCTCGGCGGCGTAGGCGTGCAGACGCTCGTGCGCCTGCGCCATCCCCGACGATGCGTTGAGCACCTCGATCGCCTCCGCGACGACCGCGTCGTCGGTCACCGCGACGGCCTTGCCGGTCGCCGGGTCGCACAGCAGCTCACGCAGGCGGGTCGCCGCGGTGTCGTCGGCACGCAGCGCGTAGAGCACCGGCAGCGTGTGCACGCCCTCACGGAGGTCGGTGCCGGGTGTCTTACCCGAATCACCACTGGCCGAACTGATGTCGATGATGTCGTCGGACACCTGGAACGCGGTGCCGATGATGTCGCCGAGACGGGACAGTCGCTCGATGTCGTCGGGGGTGGCGTCGGCGGCCATCGCACCGAACCGTCCGGCCGCCGCGATCAGCGAGCCGGTCTTCTCCCAGACGACGCGCAGATAGTGGTCGATCGGGTCGACCCCCGCAGCCGCGCCGACGGTCTCGCGCATCTGACCGGTCACCAGTTCGGCGAAGGTCTCCGCGATGATCCGCACGGCGTCGGGTCCCAGCGTCGACACCAGACGCGATGCCCGCGCGAACAGGAAGTCACCGGAGAGGATCGCCACACTGTTGCTCCACCGTGCGTTCGCGCTCGACGCCCCGCGACGCATCGGCGCCTCGTCCATCACGTCGTCGTGGTAGAGCGTCGCGAGGTGGATCATCTCCACGACGGTGGCCGAGGTGATCACCTCGGAGGCATCCGGGCGCGCGCCGAATCGGGACGCGAGGATGGCGAACATCGGCCGAAAACGCTTGCCGCCGGCCCGGGCCAGGTGCGTGGCCGCCTCCGTCATGATGTCGTCGCCCGACGACAGCTCCGTCAGCAGCAGGTCCTCGACCTGCGCCAACGACCCCCGCACCGTCTCGGCGAACTCATCGGTGCCCAGGTCGAGCCCGGCGAATGTGGACTTCACGCGCTCTGCCGCCCCATCTCGTCGTCGGTCGCCGCCGGCCCTGCAGGGTCGGCTGCCGTGCTGCCGAGCCTATCCGTTCGACCGCCCCGACATACTGGTCGGGTGAGCAGCGCGATACCGCAGGACGGCAAGCCGCCGACGACGAGGAACGCAGAGCCGGCCCGACCACCCGTCGCGGGGCCGCCACCTCGGCACGCCGACGTCCTCGTCGTCGGCGCCGGACCTGGTGGCTCCGCTGCGGCAGCCCATGCCGCGACGGCCGGTCACGACGTCGTCCTGCTCGACGCGGCCACCTTCCCGCGCGACAAGACCTGCGGCGACGGCCTCACCCCGCGAGCGGTTGCCGAACTCGATCTGCTCGGACTCGCCGGCTACCTCGACGACCGGCCCCGCATCGACGGGCTCGCCCTGCACGGTTGGGGCGCCGAGCAGAAGGTGCGGTGGCCGTCGGGACGGTTCCCGGCCTACGGCAGCGCCGTCGCCCGTACTGAACTCGACGACACGCTGCGCGCCGTCGCCGTGTCCCGGGGAGCGCACATGGTGCAGGGCACCAAGGCGGTCGACGTCACCATGCAGGGTGACCGGATCGCCGAGGTCATCGTCGACGACGGCACCGGCCGCACCCCGATCGCGGTACGCGAGGTCATCGTCGCCGACGGTGTGCGGTCCGGACTCGGCAAGGCACTGGGCCGCCGATGGCATCGCGACACCGCCTACGGTGTGGCGGCCCGCGCGTACGTGTCGTCGCGGCGGGCCGACGACAACTGGATGGGGTCCCATCTGGAACTGCGCGGCCCCGACGATGCCCTGCTGCCCGGCTACGGCTGGGTCTTCCCACTGGGCCGGGACATGCTCAACGTGGGAGTCGGTGCGTTGGCCACGTCGAAACGGCCGGCACACATGGCGCTGCGGCCGATCCTGGAGCACTACACGCGCATGGTCTCCGACGACTGGGCGATCGACTCCGCTCCGCAACGCCTCACTTCGGCGCTGCTGCCGATGGGCGGCGCGGTCAGCGGGGTGGCCGGACCGAATTGGATGCTGATCGGTGACGCCGCCGCGTGCGTGAATCCGTTGAACGGCGAGGGCATCGACTATGCGCTCGAAACCGGCCGCCTGGCCATCGAACTGCTCGACGACACACGTCGCGCACCCGACCACACCACCAGGTGGCGCGAGATCCTCGTCGACCACTACGGACTCGCGTTCTCCGCGGCCCGCCGCCTCGCCGGCTTGTTGACGGTCCCCCAGGCCGTACCCACCCTGGGCCGACCGGGCATCCGCTCGGCCCGACTGATGTCGATGGTGGTGCGCGTGATGGGCAACCTCATCACCCCCGACGACGCCGACCTCGTCGCCCGCGCCTGGCGTACCGCGGGACGTGTCTCCACCGTCGTCGATCACCGGCCGCCCTTCGACTGACGCGGCAGGCAAGCGATCACCGACCGTTCCCGGAGCCGCGAACGGGCCACCACAACATTCACCCGCGCCGAGCGTGCACCCGCACCCCCGGGCCGGTGAGCGTGCCCTCACACAGGACCGGAAACGACCCCACGCGAACTACCCGCCAACGACGCGTTGGAACAATTTTGGTGATATGTTCCAACCATGCCCTCCGTCTCCACCCTCGTCACCCGGACACGTGCTGCCGTGCGCGATCGCATCACCACCCGGTATCGCCTGCGCGGCGAGATCGCCCGCCTCGACGCGTCCGACGACGCGCAGCTCGTCGCCCAGAGTCTCGCCACCCGCGAGTTTCCGTGGGGCATCACCCAGTCGCTGAGCTTCGCACTGTTCCGCACCTATGCGGTGCCCTCGATCGGCGAGCTGCTCTACGACACCGGCGAGTTCACCGAACACCCCCAGAAGCGCTACGACGACACGGTGCTGCTGCTCGACGCACCGGTGGAGCACGGCTTCGACAGTCCGCGCGGGCGCGCCGGCATCCGCCGCATCAACCAGATGCACGCCATGTACGACATCTCCAACGACGACATGCTGTACGTGCTGTCGACGTTCGTGGTGTGCCCGGTGGAGTGGGTCAATTCCTACGAGTGGCGCTCGTTGACCCGACACGAGGTGGTCGGACTCACGAATCACTATCGGAAACTCGGAAAACACATGGCGATCAAGGACATCCCGGAGACCTACGAGGGTTTCAAGGAGTTCTACGAGAGCTATGAGACCGCGAACTTCGCCTTCAGCCCGAAGTCACTCGCGGTGGCCGACTCCACCCTCGACCTTCTCGGCACCTTCATGCCGTACCGGCTGCTTCCGCGGGCGGTCGTGCGTCGAATGTCGTTCGCACTCATGGACGATCGCCTCCTGCACGCCTTCGCCTACCCGAAACCGACCGCGATCGAACGGGTACTGGTTCGCGGCGGACTCAAGGCCCGCGGCCTGGCGATCCGACTGTTCGCCGCGCCGCGCCGCGACCCCCTCTTCGGCCGCATGACCAAGGAGGTCCGCGGTTACCCGAACGGCTACGAGATCGAGGATCTCGGCACATTCACCCCAGGATGCCCTGTCCCGCATGGCAATCCAGCAGAACCCAGCCTGATCGCCGAGTAACCGAGTACCCCTGACGGCCGCCATCCGACAGGCCTGCCCGTCGGCGGGCGCCGACGAAGCGGCGCCGCACGTCGGAGCCGCGACCACTCAGCGAATGGCCGAGTGGATCGCGGCGATCCCGCCGGTAAGGTTCTGCCAGCGCACCTGCCCGAAGCCTGCCTCGCGGATCAGGTCGCCGAGCCCGAATTGGTCGGGCCACGCCCGGATCGATTCCGCCAGATAGACATACGCGGCAGGGTTGCTGGACACCCTGGTCGCGACTGCGGGCAGGGCCTTCATCAGGTACTCCATGTACACCGTTCGAAACGGCCCGAACGTGGGCGTGGAGAACTCGCAGATCACCAGTCGCCCACCGGGTTTCAACACCCGACGCAATTCGGCCAGGGCGATGGGGACGTCATGCACGTTTCGCAGGCCGAACGAGATCGTCGCCGCGTCGAACGACTCGTCGGCGAACGGTAGCGCCATCGCGTCGGCCGCGACCTTGGGGACGTCCCGGTCGGCACCGGCCTTGAGCATGCCCAGCGAGAAATCCGCTGCCACACAGTGTGCGCCCGACGATGCGAGCTCCACCGTGGACACCGCGGTACCTGCGGCCAGATCCAACACGATGTCGCCCGGCCGCAACGCCAGCGCCTTGCGGGTCTTACGACGCCACCCGCGATCCTGCCCGAAGGAGAGCACCGTGTTGGTGAGGTCGTAGCGCTTGGCCACACCGTCGAACATCGCCGCGACCTCGGCCGGATCCTTGTCGAGCGTCGCCCGCTCGACGGCCGGGTGATCCTGCGGGGCCTGATCGGCCGAACCTGCTGCCATGGCGACTACGCTACCGGCCCGGCCCCCAGCTGCCGTCGGCCTGTGCACCGTCGCACACCCGATCATCCGAGAAGACCGCGGACGCCCATGCGACGGCGGTCAGCCCGCGAGCGGCATGGCCTCTCCGCCGGAGCTCACCGCCCGATAGTGGCCGAGCAGTTCCTCGCAGATCACCGGCCACGTGCGCGAACGAACCTCTGCCAGACCTGCGCGCCCGAACTCTGCCCGCAGATCGTCGTCGCGCAACACCGAGACGACCGACGGCAGGCGATCGGCGAACTCCCCAGGCTCCAGCAGATAGCCTGTCCGGCAATGGGACACGAGGTCCCGCGGCCCGCCGGCATCGGGGCCCACCACCGGCAGCCCGCTGGCCATCGCCTCCTGGACGGTCTGACAGAACGTCTCGTGTTCGCCCGCATGGGCGAACACGTCGAAGGACGCGTACGCCCGTGCGAGCTCGATGCCCCGCAGTTCGCCGGTGAACACGGCATGCGGCATCAGCTGCTCCAGGCGTCGGCGCTCCGGCCCGTCCCCGACGATGACGATCCGGATCGTCGGGTCACAGCCCAGTGAGGCCAGCCGCTCGACATGCTTCTCCGGCGCCAGCCGACCCACGTACCCGACGACGAGACGGTCCGTCGCACCCCACCCGGCGCGGACGTCCGCGGATCGGTGCAGCGGGGCGAACTGATCCACATCCACGCCGCGTCCCCACCGATACAGACGTGGGATGCCGTGGGCAGCAAGCATGTTCATGGTCTGCATGGACGGGGCAAGCGTCCGGTCACACATCGCGTGCAGTCGCCGCGTGTAGCGCCACGCCAACCGGGAGGTGACCGCCAACCCGTAGCTCTCGGCGAACCCGGCGACGTCGGTCTGGAACACGGCCACCGACGGCACGGCCAGTCGTCGGGCCGCCACGGCGCCGGCCAGCCCGACCACGAACGGCGACGCCAGATGCACCACGTCGGGTTCGACGTCGCGCAGTGTCCGGTAGAGGCCGGGTGTCGGGACGCCGATCGGCAACGATGTCACCCGCGGCACCATCACCGACGGCACCGGGTGCACCGGCGTGCGCCGACCGACCATCCGGGGCGCGCTCGGCGCACCGCGCGGCGTGTCCGGCGCGATCACCACCGCCTCGTGCCCGGTACGTTCGAGATGGTCGACGACCCGCAGTACGGAATTGACCACTCCGTTGACCTGCGGCAGGAAACTCTCTGCGACGATCGCTACCCGCATGGCGCCAGTGTCGCCGACCGGCGTGTCCGCGGTGGTCGTCGGACGTGACGACACCGGGAAGTTCGGGTGAACTCACGCACCACGCGGGCACAATGGTCACATGGCCGAACTGCTGCTCGTCAGCCGCTGGCTCGACGCCGTCCCGGCATTCGTCGCGGCCCACACCTCCCGCACCACCGCCGAACCGGTTCGGTTGGCCTTCGTACCCACCGCGTCGTCGATCTATCCCGATCGCGCCTGGGTCGACTACGATCGCCGCACCCTGCGGGGTTTCGGTTATGCGGTCGACGACGTGCACGTCGAGCATCTGAGTCCGGACGGGCTGGCACACTGCCTCGACGACACCGATGTCGTGTTCGTCTCGGGTGGCAACGTCTTCCATCTGCTGTCGGTGTTGCGCCGGACCGGCTTCGATCGACTGCTCACCGATCGGGTCCGCGCGGGCATGCCGTACATCGGCGCCAGCGCGGGCGCGGGTGTCGTCGGCGCCGACATCGGACCACTCGGTCTGCTCGATGATCCCGAGGTGGCCCCCGACATGTCCGACACCACCGGACTGGGGTGGATCGACGAGGTGGTGGTCCCGCATGCCGACGGCATCGTCGTCGGCAAGAACGTCATCGACGAGATCGGCGAGCGCTACGCGGCCGACCACACGTTACGGTTCCTCACCGATGATCAGGCGTTGCTGGTCTCCGGCGACTCCCGCTCGGTGATCGCGTCCTGATCGTCGTTCTCCTCGGACGCCGCACCCCACTCGTCCTCGGTTGCCGACGACGACTCGCGCTGCGCGGCCCGACGGGTCAGCCGCCGGTTCACCTCGGCGAGGGCGACCATGACCAGGCCGACGATGATCCACCCGATCACGGCGACCGAGATCGCCGGGACGATCGCCAGCGTCCAACTGCGGCCGGCCGGCCGCGCGAGGTCGGGGTTGGTGGCGTCGTATTCGACGCTGATCCGCTGCCCCTGGGTGAGCTCGGTCGGATACAGCAGTCCCAGGCGAGGGCTGTGGAACTGCCCGTCCGCCGTCTGGAAGTTGACCGCCGCGTGCAGTCGATCGGCCGACACCACATCGGCCATCACGATCGCCCGGTGCGCGTCGATCTGCGCGTCGTTGCGGTGGCATCCGGCCACCATGACGAGCGCCATCGTCGTGACCACCAGCCCGACCAGCAGCAACACGATCTGTACGCGCCGCAGGATGGTCGGATTCATGCGCACCACCTTATCGTCGTCGGTCCCGCTTCTCGGTGCTGGCCGACCTTCGGCTCCCGACCGCGGCCGCGTCGCCGGTCGCCGCCTCGTGCGCCGAGACCAGGGTGCCCCGACGGCTACCCCAACCTCGCACTGATCGCGGCGTGTACCTCGCGCAGCGCCGACCGGTCGGTGACCACCTCGATCACCTCGACGCCGCCCGACGGCGCCTCCTCGCCGAGAACACCCGAGAGCTCGCCCAACTCCACACGACGATGCGGCAGGTGGAACCCTGCGCACAACGAGGCGAGGTCGGTGCGATGCGGCGTCCCGAAGATCCGTTCGTACACTCCGGCGTACCGATCGACGTCGAAACGCGGATCGCCTTGTTCGAGCAGCCCGAAGATGCCGCCACCGTCGTCGTTCGCGACGACGATGCGCAGCGACCGCGGCCGGGGCTCGCCGGGGCCGATGATCAGCCCGGTGGCGTCGTGCAGAAAGGTGAGGTCGCCCATCAACGCCACGGTCCGCGCACCCGGAGATGTCCGGTCGAGGGCCATCGCGGCCCCGATCGCGGTCGAGTTGGTGCCGTCGATACCGGCGACACCACGGTTGGACAACACGCGCACACCGTCGGTGACCCGGCCTGCCAGCGCGACATCACGGATCGGGTTGCTCGCGCCGACGACGAGCTGATCTCCCGGCCGCATGGCCGCACTCACCGCACGCGCCACGTGCAGTCCCGTCGTCACATCCAGACCGTCGAGTTCGGTGTCCACCGCGGCCAGCACCTGCTGCTGCACCTGCGCGCACTCCTTGAGCCACTCTTCGCGCGGTTCGTCGAGCACCTCCACCCGGGTGCCCGTCGCGTAGACGTTGCCGGACACGTCCGGCCATCGCGGGCCGGTGGTCAGCGCGTAGACCCGTACGTCGGGGTCGGCGAGCAGACGTGACACACCCCGATGCAACGTCGGCCGACCGCAGATGATCGCCTGCCGGGGCCGTAGTGAGTCGAGCGCCAGCGGATGCAATTGCGTATGAGCATGCGGCGCAGTCGGTTCCGCCACCGTCGGGATGTTCGCCAGGGCCGGGTGCTCGCCCGCACCATGCCCGGACACCACCACGGTGTCCACCGACAGATCGATGGGGATCGGCACGTCCAGTCGCCCGACGGGGGCCTGGGTCCAGGGCAACCCGTCGGGCCGACCCGAGAAGGATCCCAGATCGCCGTCGGGATCCGATCCGGGATCGGGCACCAGCGGTTCGCGCAACGGGATGTCGAACTGCACCGGGCCCGCATTGCCGGTCCGTGCGCCACGGGCGGCGGCCAGCACGCGCCCGACCGCCGACCGCCATTGACTGTTGGTGTCCAAGTCTTCCTCGGCCAGGCCGAGACTGATCGTCGCGCGCACCTGCGTGCCGAAGATGCCGAACTGTTCGACGGTCTGATTGGCTCCCGACCCCAGCAATTCGTACGGCCGGTTCGCACTGACCACCACGAGCGGGACCCGTGCGTAGTTGGCCTCGAACACCGCCGGGCTCATGTTGGCGACCGCGGTACCGCTGGTCATCAGGATGGGTACCGGCCGGCGCGACGACACGGCGAGACCCAGGGCGAGGTACCCCGCGGAGCGTTCGTCGATGCGCACGTGCAGCCGCAACCGGCCCGCAGCATCGGCGGCATGCAGCGCAAACGCCAGCGGTGCGTTACGCGACCCGGGGCACAACACCGCCTCGGTCACGCCACAGCGGATCATCTCGTCGACGATCACGCGCGCCTGCAGAGTCGAGGGGTTCATGCCTCCCAGACTAGGACGTGCGCCGACGCGGATCCGCCATCGCGATCGTCACAGTGGCATCCGTCACGCCGAAGGCGCAGGATCCGTACATGGGTTTCTACGACGACCGCGTCCTCCCCCACCTGATCAACCTGACCTGCGGAATGTCGGCGTTGACGCCCCTGCGACGACGGGCCTGCGAGGGGCTCTCGGGCAGCGTCGTCGAACTCGGGTTCGGCTCCGGGCTCAACGTCGAGGTCTACCCGGAAGCCGTCGAACGCATCGCTGCGATCGAGCCGTCCGACGGCGGCTGGCGACTGGCGGGCAAACGCGTCGCCGCATCGTCTGTGCCGATCGATCGCGCGGGCCTCGACGGCCAACGCCTTCCGTTCGACGACAATTCGTTCGACGCTGCGCTCACCACCTTCACCATGTGCACGATCCCCGACCTGCCCGCCGCCCTCGCCGAGGTCGCACGTGTCGTCAAACCGGGCGGCACGGTGCATTTCCTCGAACACGGCCGCGCCCCCGACGAACCCGTGCGCCGCTGGCAGCGCCGTCTCGAACCGCTCCAGAAGAAGATTGCCGGCGGCTGTCATCTGACCCGCGACATCCCCGCCTCCCTCACCGACGCAGGACTCCGCGTCACCTCGCTGGATCAGTTCTACGAACCCGGAACGCCCCGGGCCTACAGCGCGATGAACCTGGGCGTCGCACAGATCCCCTGACCGACCGGACCGTCGCGACATCGACCGAAACGCCCCCGTGAGCCGTCGCCGAGCCGATATTGCCTGCCGGTGGCTCATCGGCCCGTATCCAGCACGCATGGCCCTCCTCGACTCAGCCGGGAGGCATGTCTAGAGTCGACCCCATGAACGGGGGATCCGCATCACAGAATGCCCGCGAGTTCGACGTCGTCGTGTTCGGTGTCACCGGCTTCGTCGGGGAACTGACCGCCCGCTACCTGGCCGACCATGCGCCACGTGGCACCAAGGTCGCCCTGGCCGGACGGTCGGAGACCAAACTCGCGGCCACCCGTAAACGTCTGCCCGCCCGCGCCCACGACTGGCCGCTGATCGTCGCCGACTCCTCGTCACCGGCCTCCCTGGACGCGATGGTCGCGCGGACGCGCGTCATCTGCACCACGGTCGGGCCCTACCTCCGCTACGGCGAGGCACTGGTCGTCGCCGCGGCGTCAGCGGGCACCGACTATGTCGATCTGACCGGCGAGGTGCCGTTCGTGCACTATTCGATCGCGAAGGCCCACGACACCGCGGTCGCCACGGGTGCCCGCATCGTGCACTCGTGTGGTTTCGACTCGGTGCCCTCCGACCTCGGCGCATACCTGCTCCACAAGAAGGTCACCGACGACGACGCCGGCACGATGACCGACACGACGATGATCGTGAAGGCCATGCGCGGCGGCGTCTCCGGCGGCACCGTGGACTCGATGCGCGTGATCGCTGAACAGGCCAAGGACACCGAGACCCGTCGCCTGCTGTTGAATCCGCAGGCATTGTCGGGCACCCCTGGCGACACCCCGCGCGTGAGCATGTCGTCGCAGCCCAGCGACATCGGGATCATCAGCGCCCGCAAGGTCGACCCGTCGCTGCGCGGCACTCTCGCCCCGTTCTTCATGGCCTCCTACAACACTCGGGTGGTGCGCCGCAGCGATGCGTTGCTCGACGGCGCCTACGGCAAGGACTTCCGGTACGCGGAGACGATGGCGGTCGGCAGCATCCCCGGCGTCTCGACGCTGGCGGCCGGGATCGTCGGCATCGGCACCGGGGTCTTCTTGGGCGCCATGAGTTTCGGCCCGACCCGCCGGCTACTCGATCGTCTCCTCCCCAAACCCGGCGAGGGCCCCAACGAGAAGTCCAGGAACAAAGGCTTTTTCGTCACGCAGACCTACACCACGACCACCACCGGCCGACGCTATCGGTCAGAGATGCGCGCCCAGGGCGATCCGGGGTACAAGGCGACCGCCATGATGCTCGGCGAGAGCGCACTGTCGCTGGCACTCGAGCGTGACGCGCTGCCGCCCCGTACCGGCGTCCTCACCCCGGCCGCCGCCATCGGCGATGTCCTCGCCGATCGCCTACGGGGCGCCGGCTGCACCCTCGAGGCCGTCGAACTGCGCTGAGACCAGGTCCGCTGGGCCATCCATCACCGGCGGCCGACGAAGTGCCACAACCGATCAGACGTGCACCGGCAGCGACGACTCCCCGTCGACGGTCACCGGATAGTCGGTGACGACCACCCCGTTCGGCCCTCCCTGGGCGACAAACGCACCGTAGAGCTGTGCGGTACCGGCGTGCGCCCCGGTCGTGATCCGTTCGCCCTGAACCGATGCGACCGCGTAGTCGCCCACCGCCAGCGCGATGGTGCGCGACCCACCGGGTTCCACGACGTAGAAATCGGTCTGCGGGAGCGACGACGACGTGCTGCCGGACATGACGGTGATCGCAATTGGATGGTCGCTGTCGTTGTGGACGGTGACGCCGTCGGCGCCGGTCGAGTAGTAGACGCCGTCGTCGCCGCCGTCGAGCCCGACGGCATCGGTCGGCCACAACATGCCGGTGGCGAGTCCGTCGGCCGGGTCCCAGAACGCGTCGTCGGGGTCGGCAATCGGCTCGTCCGCGTCGCGGATCGCGCCGCCGAACGGGTTGAAGTTGTAGCTCAGCGTCGAATCATCCTGCACCACAACCATTCCGTAGATGATCGCGCGCCCCGCCGCATCACGCTCGGCCTGCACGACATATCCCGAGATTGCCCCGGCGGCGTCGATGGTGGTCGATCCGCCGGCCGGTACGACGTAGATGCCCTGCCCGTGTGCGACGTTGTACTGGTCCACCGCGATGACCGCGACGTCGGTGTCGCCGGTGTTCGTGAAGGTGATGGTGTCGGCGTCCTCGTCGTAGGTGTAGGTGATCGCGTCGGCGTCGGCGATCCGGTAGTTGTCGCCGATCAGGACCTGGAAGTCGGACGGGTCGAGGTAGCGGTTGTCTGGATCGATCCCCCGCCACACGAACGGCGCGATGATCGCGTCGATCAGCTGCCCGAAGCCGACCCGATCGACCACTTGCTCGGCAATCATCTGTGCTCGGAGCTGTTGTCGCTCAGTGGAACCGAGAAGACCGATATGATCGGCGCCGTCGTCTCGACCACGTCGGTTCAAGACACCGGCGACCACCAGGCTCTGGTTGAGCATGATCACGCCGTCCTTGCCGGAGCCGTGGGTCAACCGATAGACGACCGAATCGGCACCCGGTGCGGCCGGGAGGAACTCCGTGAGCGGTGTGGTCACCGCACGGACCACGTCGAGGATCACCGCCCCCGAACTCGCCAGATCATGCTGCACCAGAGCAGATCTCACGTCCACGGTCGACGATGTGTGGACACCGTCGGTCCGATCCGGTCCGTCACCGGAATTCTCCGACGGTTCACGGGTGGCGTCGTTGCGCTCCGGACCGCCGGTGGAGGCGTCGGACGATTCACGCGTCTCACCGAGCGAATCATCCTCCGACGGTTGATCTTTCGAACCTTCGGTGCCTTCTGGGGTTTCCACCGAAGGCGTCCCGGGGGCATCGGGCGTGGTCGCGCCCTGTTCCGCGCCGGTGGAACCGTCCGCTGCCCCACCGGGATCGGTGACGTCGGACTCGGGCGCGCCCACGTCGGTCGAGGGTGCGGCAGGCGCGTCGGTGGATGGGCCGTCCGGCGCGTCGGTCTGGGGAACCCCGGATTCGTGGGTGTCCCCGGGCGTGACCGGCTCGGACGAGGAGCCGACGTCGTTCGATGTTTCCGCCGCCGCGTCCTGGTCGGCCTCTGTCGACGAGTTCGCGGTCGGCGCTGCGGTGTCGTCGGCGAACGCCGGTCCCACCGGCCCGGTGACGAGCAGTGCTGCGGTGAACCCGGTCGCCGCCGCCACGCGTCGCATCAGACGGGTCCTGGTCACAGACGATCTGGTCATCGACGCCCCTGCACTCGTAGGCCGGACTCACTCGGAACTATCACTGAGATAGACGCCGACGACGAGAACGTTACAAGCGGCCGCACCGCCGACAGGGGCTTCGGCGGACGGTGAGAACGACTACTGCTGGCCCGGGTTCAGCTTGATGAACAGGGCATCGAGTTCCGCGCACAACCGATCACCGTCGTGCAGGGTTCCCTTGATGTACACCTTGCGCCCCTCGACCTTCTCGGCCCAGGTGCGGCACTTCAGAGGCGTGTTGAGCGGGGTGATGGAGCGGTACTGGACCGTGAGATAGGCGGTGCGGCTGACACCCTGGATCGCCACGGCCGACGCGTAACCACCGAGGTCGTCGAATGCCACCGCGACCTGACCGCCGTGCGCGGCCGCGTTGCCGCCGAGGTGGAAATCGCGGAAGGTGACCGTCGCGAAGACGCCGTCGTCGTTGACCTCGGTGACCTCGAACGGCGGCAGGGTGATGTTGCCGCGGGCGGGCAGGTCGATACGGGTACCCGACGGTGAATGCCACTCGTCGATCCGCACCGCAGCGAGTTTCTCGTTGATGGCAGCGAGTTCGCCGATCAGTTCGTCGGTCAGTTCCGCCGACGGGCAGGCGTACCGGACGTTGTCCATCAGCGTGCGTACCTGCTCGCTGAACTCCCCGTACCGCGGACCACCGCGTTCGGTCGTGATGGCGGTGTGCGCGCGGAAGCCACCTTCGTGCGGATCCTCGACCTCGGTGGACGTATCGGGACTGACGGCGCCATCACTCATGGACCAACCGTATAGAACACCCGATCGGGACATGCGCCCCGGCCAGGCTCGACCCTGTCCGCGAAGGTTCCGATCAGGTGTTACGCGACCGACGAGGCCGGGTTGACCACGACCCGATGACACCACCAACCACGCCCAACGCACCAGTCAGGTGAGAACGATCCACGACCTGATGGCACCGCGAACCAGGCCTTCCGACCAGTTCAGGCCGACCCACAACCCGATCACGCCACCAGCCGCGCCAAACACGACCCGCCAGGTGAGATCGACCCACGACCTGATGGCACCGCGAACCAGGCCTTCCGTGACCGATCGGCTGGGATCGACACACCACTCGATGGCACCGCGCACCACGCCCATCACGACCGACAAGGTCAGGTCGACACACAACTCGATCACGGCGCCAAGCAGGCCCAACGCGACCGGCCAGGAACCGGCGACCTGATGCCGTCGCCGGCCGGCCCACAGGGATAGCCTCACCAGGGTGAGCACAGATGAGACCCCCCAGCCCTTCGAGCCTGCGCAGTGGGCCGTCGTTCCCGGTTTCGAGCTGACCGACATCACCTATCACCGGCATGTCGGTACCGACCGCGAGCACGGGATCGTGCGCATCGCCTTCGACCGCCCGGAAGTCCGCAATGCATTCCGTCCGCACACGGTCGACGAGTTGTACCGTGTCCTCGACCACGCGCGGCGCACACCCGATGTCGGCACCGTCCTGCTGACCGGGAACGGGCCCAGTCCCAAGGACGGCGGCTGGGCGTTCTGTAGTGGTGGCGACCAACGAATCCGGGGTCGGTCCGGCTACCAGTACTCGACCAGCCACGATTCCGACGTGGCCGCCGCCGGGTCCGAGACCGTCGACGAGGCGCGGGTGAAGGCCGAGGGCGGCCGGCTCCACATCCTGGAGGTCCAGCGACTCATCCGTACGATGCCCAAGGTCGTCATCGCGGTGGTCAACGGGTGGGCCGCCGGTGGCGGACATTCGTTGCACGCGGTCTGCGACCTGACCCTCGCCTCTCGCGAGCACGCCCGGTTCAAACAGACCGACGCCGACGTGGGTTCGTTCGACGCCGGATACGGCAGCGCCTATCTGGCCAAACAGGTCGGGCAGAAGTTCGCCCGCGAGATCTTCTTCCTCGGTGAGGCATACGACGCCGACACCATGCACCAGATGGGCGCGGTGAACCGGGTGGTCACGCACGCCGAGCTCGAACAGACCGCGATCGAGTGGGGCCGCAAGATCAACGGCAAGTCGCCGACGGCGCAGCGCATGCTGAAGTTCGCGTTCAACCTCACCGACGACGGCCTGATGGGTCAGCAGGTGTTCGCCGGCGAGGCCACCCGCCTGGCCTACATGACCGACGAAGCCGTCGAAGGACGAGACGCATTCCTGGAGAAGCGCTCCCCCGACTGGGACCACTTCCCCTACTACTACTGACCCGACAAACCCAGCTACCGACGGGCACCAGCTACACCAGGAGCCGCAGACGTCAGGATTATCCCTCCAACGACTCCCCCTGGGGTAGCTGATGCACACCACCCCGCCGACGCGGCCGACGATGCCGCCCACTCGCGATCGGCTCCTCGTCCTCCACCCATCGGCCGACCCGGCCGTCACGTCGATCCCGACAACCGACCGACCGGTCAATGTCGATCCCGACAACGGACCCACCGGTCAATGTCGATCCCGACAACGGACTGACCCGAGAGCAGGTACTCGACCGTCCGGCCACCCGCCTGGCGTACATGACCGACGAAGCCGTCGAAGGACGAGACGCATTCCTGGAGAAGCGCTCCCCCGACTGGGGCCCGTTCCCCCACTACTACTGATCCGCCAGATACCGACCCGACAAACACCAACTACCGACGAGCACCAACTACACCAGGAGCCGCAGACGTCAGGATTATCCCTCCAACGACTCCCCCTGGGGTAGCTGATGCACACCACCCCGCCGACGCGGCCGACGATGCCGCCCACTACGCACGATCGACACGATCTGCTCTTCGACCTCGACCCACTGATCGACCACCGCACGGTAGGTCAACCGGATCGTCAGATACCCCAACTCAGCGGCCACCCGATCCCGACGACGATCCTCCTCGAACTGCTCGGCAGTCCGATGAAACTCCTCACCATCGATCTCCACGATCAACCGATCCCCCACCAACAGATCGACCCGACCGACACCGTCGATCTCGACCTGCACCTTCGCCGAGATCCGACGTGATCGGAGCCGGAACCGCACCATCGACTCGGTGCCCGATTCCGCATGACCGTCACACCAGTCCAGCAGTTGCCGCACCGCAGCCGGCGCCGACGACAACTGCCCACGCAGATCCGCCTTCTCCATCTTGCGTTGGAAGAGAATCGAATCGCACACGACGACAAAGTCTTCGGGAGTCAGACACCGAGACGCATGCCGCACCGCGATGGGGATCTGATCGATCGCGCCGACTTCCGGCTCGGGGCGACCGAACTGTTGACAGAAGTCGTTACGAGTGCGGTTCGCGTGTTGATTGCCGCGCACGTGGATCGAGGTCGCCGCCGATTCCGGAACCCACACTCCGTGCTGACGCAGTGCCGACGCACAACTCAGCACCCCACCCCGACGAACGGCCTCGACCACCTTGGTGTCCGCGCCCTCGGTCGCATACCACCCGTGACGCAGGCGTTTCAGAGCCCCCGTCTTGACCAGGGCGCGAATCTGGGCTCGCCGACAACCCATGTTGATCAGTTCGGCCCAGCTGAACACCCCGAGCAAGTGCATGCGGTCGAGTCTCATCCACAGCGATCACCGTTCCGGCCGGTCACCAGGATCTGTGGACAACCTGGCCGCGACGGCGACGCTGTGGATGCAGTGGGTCAGCCCCCGAAGATCGCCCGCAGCGTCTCCATGTCCTTGAGACGCTCCGCGTGTGTCTCGGCCACCGGCGAGGCCAGGATGCAGGTGACCCCGGCGGAGCGGAACGCGTCGGCGCGCTCGGCGACCTCCGAGCGTGAACCGATCAGCGACATCGACCGAACCAGGTCCTCGGGAACCGCCGCGGCCGCCTCTGCCTTCTTGCCGTCGAGGTAGAGGTCCTGGATCAGCTTCGCCTCCTCGACGTAGCCGTAGCGCTGGGCCAGGGTGTTGTAAAAGTTCTTGCCGCGAGCACCCATGCCGCCGATGTACAGGGCGGCATGGTGACGCACCAGTGTCGTGGCCTTCTCGATCTCGGCCGGGTCATCGGAGATACGTGCCGTCGACTGGACGACGATGCCCAGCTCACCGAGCGACGGATCACGCTTGGCCTTGCCCGCCGCCAGAGCCTCACCGAACGCGGCCTGGATCTGCTCGGGGTGGAACAGGATCGGCTGGAACTCCTCGAACAACTCAGCAGCAAGCTCGGTGTTCTTGGGACCGATCGCCGCGAGCAACATCGGGATGCGCTCCCGCACAGGATGATTGATGATCTTGAGTGCTTTGCCGAGCCCGGAACCACCATGTTCCTCGTCGAGCGGCAGGGTGTAGTGCTTGCCGTGGAATTCGGTCTTGTCCCGACGCCACACCATGCGGCAGATCTCGGCGTGCTCACGTGCGCGGCCGACGGGGAAGTCGTACTTCACCCCGTGAAAGCCCTCGATCACCTGCGGACCCGATGCCCCGATACCCAGCACGGCGCGACCGTCGCTGATGTAGTCGAGCCCGGCGGCGGTCATCGCGAGATTGGTCGGCGTCCTCGAGAACATCGGCAGGATCGCCGTCTGCAGCTGCATCCGCTCGGTCTTGGCCGCGATGTAGCCCAGCTGGCTCACCGCATCGAAACTGTAGGCCTCGGGCACCGCAATCCGATCCACGCCAACGGATTCGAAATCCGCAAGATTGTTGATGGTCTCGCGGAAGTCGCCCGCGTAATTGATCGGCATACCCAGCGTCATCGCAGTCATGTCGCGGATTCTTCCACAGGGCTTGTCGCCATCACAGGGTGTCAGTCGCCGACGACCCGGAAGCCGGCGGTGACACACTGCCGTCGCTGATGTGAACTCTGGGTGAACAGCTGGATTTACTCCGGAAACACCGAGGTCACAGCTGTATTTTGCGATGTCCGATTTTTAGGTGCAGGCGCCCGCCGGGCCGCATGATTGTCGGCATGAGCGGAGAGATGCTGATTCTGGTGCTGCTGGTCGTCACAGCACTCGGCTTCGACTTCACCAACGGATTTCACGACACGGGCAACGCCATGGCGACGTCGATCGCCACCGGCGCACTCAAGCCGAAGGTCGCTGTTGGGATTTCGGCCATTCTGAACCTGGTGGGTGCGTTCCTCTCGGTGGAGGTCGCCGCGACCATCACCAAGGACGTCCTCAAGATCCAACAGACGTCGGGAGCAGACAAGGGCGACCTGATCGCCGGTCTCAACTCCACGACCGCCCTGCTGATCATTTTCGCCGGCCTCATCGGCGGCATCCTGTGGAACCTCATCACGTGGCTGTTCGGTCTGCCGTCGAGTTCCTCACATGCACTGTTCGGCGGGCTGATCGGTTCAGGGATCGCCGCCTTGGGGGCCAGCGGCGTCAATTGGCACGGCATCCTGTCCAAGATCCTCATCCCGGCGCTGGCGTCGCCGTTCATCGCCTGCCTGGTCGCCGCGTGCGGCACATGGATGGTCTTCGCGATCACCAAGCGGATCGCCGAGGGGCGTAAGGAGGCCGGCTTCCGGTCCGGCCAGATCGCGACCGCGTCTCTCGTCTCGTTGGCACACGGCACCGGCGACGCCCAGAAGACGATGGGTGTCATCGCACTCGCCTTGATCGCGAGCGGTCATCTCGACGCCGGGTCGGTCGGCCACGGCCTCCCGTTCTGGGTGGTCTTCAGCTGTGCCGCGGCGATCGCACTCGGCACCTACCTGGGCGGCTGGCGCATCATCCGCACCCTGGGCAAGGGCCTGGTGGAGATCTCGTCTCCGCAGGGCATGGCGGCCGAGGCTTCGTCGGCGGCGATCATCCTGACCTCCAGCGCAGCCGGCATGGCGTTGTCGACGACGCAGGTCGCGACCGGTTCGATCCTCGGTTCCGGCGTCGGCAAGAAGGGCGCTCAGGTGCGCTGGGCGGTCGCCGGACGCATGGTCGTCGCCTGGGTCACCACCCTGCCTGCTGCCGGTCTGATCGGCGCCGGGTGCTACTTCCTCGCCCACCTCATGGGCAACGTCGTGGGCTCGATCGTCATCTTCGCCGTCCTCGTCGCCGCCTCGGCGTACATGTACTGGCGGGCACAGCAGAACAAGATCGACTCCCACAACGTCAACGCCGATTGGGACGAGGAGAGCGACTCGATCGTCCCCGCCACGCTCGAGGACGCGCCCAAGCCGTCCGCGGTCGCGTGATCTGAAGGGACACCACAACGATGGACATCCTCGAATCGATCATCAAGGTCCTGGTCATCGGACTCGTGTTCGGTGCAGGCCTACCGGCTCTGTTCGCGCTGGGCCTACGGTTTCGCGCCGACGGGGCCGGAGCCACCCAGGCCGACGGGACCGTCTCCCCACCGAACCCCGCTCTCCGCGCGCTCGGCTACTTCTTCTTCGCGGTGGTGATCGCCGCGATCGTCCTCGGGCTGCTCTGGGTGACCCGCCAGACCCTCCTCTACTACACCGACATCCAGATCTTCCCGGACTGGGCCTACAAGTGACCCAGTCGCCGACCTCGCACCGAAAGGCAGGCATGGGTAACCCTTCGCTGTTCGAGAGCGCCGTCAACTGGATCCGCACCGGCTACCCGGAAGGCATCCCGCCCACGGACTTTCCGCCGTTGCTCGCCCTGCTGATCCAGTCGCTCGACGAAGAGCAGGTGACCGATGTCGTCCTGCGTCTGGCCCGCGACCACGGCATCGACGAGCCGCTCACCGAACAGCAGATCCACGACGCGATCGCCAAGGTGACCGCCGAGCAGCCGACCAAAGGTGAGATCAACCAGGTCGCGGGTCGACTCGCGTCCGCGGGCTGGCCACTGGCCACCCCACCGTCGGCATCCTGAACCTGCCGCACAGCGTCCCGGTCCGGCGTCTGGCCCCACGAGGCCCGGCGCCGGACCGCATACAATCGCGGTCAGGATCGACGAATATCCGAATGAACGAGCTGGGGTGAATCAAGGTGGTGGATCGGCCACAGTTCCTCGTCAGGATCATCGAGTGGCTCCGCGCCGGCTATCCCGACGGGGTCCCCCAGGACGATTACATCCCGCTGGTCGCGCTCCTACGTCGCCAATTGTCCGAGGACGAGGTCGAGGAGGTCTCGGCCGACCTGATCCGCAGCTCCGCGCCCCCGCCCGAGCCGATCTCCAAGATCGATGCCGGCGTGATGATCTCCAAGGTCACCCACGAACTGCCGCACGAAGCCGACGTTGCGCGCGTTCGACGCCGTCTGGAGTCGACCGGTTGGCCATTCGACGACGCCCCGCTCGATCCTCCGTCCGCGCCCACCACCACTCCCCCGTCCTATCCGACGGCAACCGATGATCCGCCGACGGCAACCGACAATCCCGCGACAGCAACCGACAATCCGTCGACACCCGACGATGATCCCGAGGAAGACCTGCCCTGAAGACTCTGCGCGCACTCGAACTACCCGCCGGACCCGAACTCCTCGATCATCGTGACGAGCTCCGAGCGATCCTCGACGGTACGTCGGCGTTCGTTCCCGTGCCCGACGATCGACGTGCCGCAGACGCCCTGATCGATGCCTTGGCAGTCGGCTACCCGATCGGCGACGAGACCTCACTCGTCATCTCGACCTCTGGCAGCACCGGCACACCCAAAGGCGCCCAGCACACCCCGACAACACTGTCCTCGTCTGGTCTGGCCACCGCGAAACACCTTGGCGGGACAGGCAACTGGCTACTCGCTCTGGCACCTCATCACATCGCGGGACTCCAGGTGGTGCTGCGCGCACTGGCCGCGGGGCACACGCCTGCGATCCTCGACCTGCGCAACGGTTTCGACCCCGAAGGATTCGCCACCGCGCTCGACGCACTCGACGGTCCACGTCGCTACACCTCGCTCGTCCCGACACAACTCATCAAGGCACTCGACTCACCGCGCGCCGTCCACGCGCTCCGGACATGCGACGGCCTCCTCGTCGGCGGCGCGGTGACGCCGATTCCGTTGCTGCGCAGGGCCGTCGACGAGGGCATTCCGATCATCCGCACCTACGGCATGAGCGAGACGGCGGGCGGATGCGTCTACGACGGCATTCCGCTGGACGGCGTGCGGATCCGCATCGACGATCCCGACATCGACGGCATCGGACGCGTCCTGCTGGGCGGTCCCATGGTCGCACTCGGATACCGCAACCGCCCCGAGCATCCCGCATTCGCCGAGCCCGGCTGGTTCCGCACCGACGATCTCGGCACCGTCGACGACGACGGCGTGCTGTCGATCATCGGGCGCGCCGACGAGGCCATCTCGTCGGGCGGACTGACCATCGTCCCGCAGGTCGTCGAGGCCATCATCGTCGAGGACCCCGCAGTGGCCGAGTGTGCCGTCGTCGGAGTCCCCGACGATCGACTCGGTGAACGGGTCACCGCCTTCGTCGTCCCTTCCGGCACAGGCACTCTCGATGCCGACCGCATCCGGGCCGCAGTCGCCGAACGACTCGACCGGTATGCCGCGCCACGCGAGGTCGTCGAACTGACCGAGCTGCCCACCCGTGGTCCGGGGAAGGTCGATCGGCGGGCGTTGCGCAGCGGCTCGCACTGACGACTCCCGACGCGTCGACCCACCGGGTCACCGCATCCGAAACACCCTCCACTGCAAACGAATCCGTACTGTCAGCACCGCCGACCGCCGATCGCACAGGAACATTGCATCGCGATCAGACAGACCGGCCGACACTCGGCGATCATCGCGGTGACAGGTCGGCGCACACGGCCACCGATCACCGCGTATCGGCCGGCCGTAAGGCCCACGCGGGCACCCAGTGGGTCACCTTCTCCTCGCGCCCCTTCGCGACGACGGTGTAGGAGACCTTGCCGAACCACGCGCCCCACTCATCGATTCCCCACTCGGTCAGCACACCGAGTCGAACCGAACGGATCTGCAAGCCGTCGGGGTGATACGTCCCCGAGAAATGCGGGGCCGACGGGAACAACGCGCCCAGGTCGATGAGCACCGCCCTGTGCCCAGCGGGAACAAACGCACGGCGCCGAGGCCGGCCGCTGTCGCCGCCGATCGACTGCATACCCACGCCGCCAGTATCGCACATATGTTCGATAGCGAGAACGCTGCGGACCCGCTCGCCCGCGAGGTCCGGACGGACGCAACCGCCCGACCAGCACCCGACGACATCCCCGGGGTCAGCCGGCCGCGACGGAAGCTTGCGTCCCGGATTCCTCGAGCAGCTGAGCGAGCGCCGCTCGGCTCGCGCTCAGGCATCGGATCTTGGCATCCAGATCGGCGATCTGGTCGGTGACCATGCCCGCGAGGATCTCGTCGCATCGACTCGTCCAGGCCACCTCACCGACCTGCCGCTCGATGACGATCTTGATGAATCGGGTCGGCACCCCCGACGCGCTCAGGTCTCGGATCATCTCGACACGATCGACGTCGGCGAGATCGTACTCGCGGTACCCGTTGGAGCGGCGCCTCGGTGTGAGGAGTTCTTGCGCCTCGTAGTAGCGCAGCATGCGCGGCGCGACCCCGGTCCGACGTGCCAACTCTCCGATTCGCATCCGTCCTCCACTCGCGCCCACAAGCGTGTGCCGATTCGGCCTTGACCTTCACACTGATGTCAATGTTTAGCGTAGCGGAATGACCAGCCGAGCGCTCCCCTCCACACCACCTACGCTGCGACGACGCCGGTTATGGCCGACGCTCGCGGTACTGACCGCGGCCACCATGTGGACCGTCACCGGGGAGATGCTGCCCTCCGGCGTCCTGCCGGCCATGAGCCGCGATCTCGGCGTCGCCGAGAGCACCGTCGGTGTCCTGGTGAGTGCATGGGCGATCACGATTGCGGTCGTCGGCATCCCGCTGGTTCGGGCGACTCTGCGGATTCCGCGCGCGATTCTGCTGACCGGCGCGCTCGCGGTCACCGCGGTCGCGAACATGGCCACCGCATTCGCCCCAGGGTTCGCGATGGCGCTCGTGGCGCGGCTGATCGCAGCAGGGGCGCACGGGCTGTTCTGGGCACTGGTCGTCGTCTATGTCGCCTCGATCGTCGAACCGGAACGTCTCGGACGTTCGTTGGCCATAGTGTTGTCGGGGCCCACTGTCGCCACACTGCTCGGACTGCCGGCGGGAGCCTTCCTGGCCGATGTGATCGGTTGGCGGGCAGTGTTCGCCGGGGTCGCCGTGCTGCTCGCGGCCACCGCCGTCGCGCTCTGGCTCATCCTGCCTCACACCGATCCCGAAACCGGCGCACCGCAGACGTCGGGCACATGGGATCGCAGTGCACCTGCCGTCCTGGTGGCCGTGGCCGGAGGCGGACTCGTGTTGGTGGGCCATTTCGCGGCATTCACCTACGTCGCGGTTCTCATCACCGGCCTCGGCGGACTCGACACCGCATCGATCCCGTTGTTGCTGTTGATCTTCGGCATCGCGGGTGGATTCGGTGTCGCACTCTCCGGCAAGGCGTCGGACCGTTATCCGTCCGGATCGGTCGTCGGCGCCGCCGCGCTCCTGGCCGCCGGTCTGGCCGCCCTGCGCATCGGCGCCGACGACACCGCGGTGTTCACCGCCGGTATCGCGCTGTGGGGCATGGCCATCGGCGCGTTCCCGCCGATCCTGCAAGCCCACGTGTTGCGTCTGTCCACGCCGCGATTCCGACCTCTCGCCGGCAGCATCGTCATCACCGTGCTCAATCTGGGCATCGCCGGCGGCGCCACCGTCGGCGGACTGATCCTCGCCCGGTCCCAATCGACCCTGGTACTCACCGCACTCGCCGCCGCACTTGCAGGTGTCGTCGTCCTGGCGATGGCCACGGGGCGCGAGTGGCATCGTGGTCGTGAGTGATGTTGCGCCATAGTTGATTCGCACTCAGGGTCGAGTTGGTGATCCGTTCGGCCGCCCGTCCCGGAGAGCCATCGGTTGCGAGATCCGCAGAATCGACTCGCATCGTCGTGCTGTCACGCATCGCTCAGCCGCAGTTCCAGAGCACAACGGTGGGCGCCACAGATGGCGCAATCAACGCTTCACGATCGGGTTGCACACCGGATACGAGCCGGTGATTGCATCGATCACACGCATGACGACACCCGACGTACGGCGTGGCAGTTCAAATGATCGCCGTGCTCGCGAATGGCTGCCGTCGTGGATCACGGCGCGACACCTCGTCATGCACGACAGGAAGGACGGACAACACAGATGCCGGCAGACATGTTCCATCTGGGATGGTTTTACTCGAAAGGCTTCGGCCCAAAGGCATGGAAGCACCGGTGGGCCGGGTCGTCAGTGGACCGATTCACGAAACCCGATATGGCAGTACACCTTGCGCAAGCCATGGAACGCTCCGGATTCGACTACATCATGCTCGAGGACTCCTCGAACGTCCCCTACACATATCAGGGCAGCCACGACGCGTACCTGCGTCATTCGGTCGACACCCCGAAACTTGACCCGACCGTGTTGGCGCCGTTCCTGACTGCCGCCACCGACAATCTCGGAGTCGTCGTCACGTGCTCGACGACGGAGTACCACCCGTTCATGCTCGCGCGGAAGTTCAACACCCTAGACCACGTTTCGGATGGCCGCATCGGGTGGAACGTCGTGACCGGATCGAACGACGGCGGTGCGCAGAACTACGGCCGCGACAGACAGTATCCCCACGACGAGCGTTACGACATGGCCGACGAGTTCATGGATGTCTGCCACGGACTCTGGAACGGATGGGACGACGATGCCTTGGTACTCGATCTCGAAGGTGGCGTGTTCGCCGACGGGTCGAAGGTCCATCCGATCGAGCACGTGGGGAAGTACTACCGCGTGCGCGGGCCCCTTTCCTCACCGCCTTCACCTCAGCGTTCGCCGGTGATCTGCCAAGCAGGCGGGTCAGAACGGGGGCGTCGGTTCGCAGGCCAGTGGGCCGAGACGATCATCTGCGCCGCCCGCGGTGTCGAGGCCATGAAATCCTACCGATCCGACGTCCGAGCCGAAGCAGTCGCCGCCGGGCGCGATCCCGACAGCATCAAGGTCCTCTTTCTCATCTCGCCCATCATCGACGAAAGCTTCGAGACGGCGGAAGCACGTCGCCGACATCGTTGGGACACAGCTGAACACGAGGTGGACTTCGGATTGGCAGCTCTTTCCCGGTCGACCGGCATCGATTTCTCCAAGTTCGACCTCGACGAGCCGATTCCTCCTCTCGAGACGAACGGCCACCAGTCCAGCGCGCGCCAGATGGAGGGCAAGATCCTCCGTGATGTCCTGCGGTACAACCGCACGCTGGAGACCGTCCCACTGACAGGAACAGCGCAATCCGTCGCCGGCGACATGGACGAATTGATGCAAGAGGTCGGCGGCGACGGTTTCCTTCTGGTGGAGAGCTATCACTCGCGGCGCTACATCGCTGAGATCTGCGACGGGCTCGTTCCAGAGCTCCAGAAGAGGGGACTCACACGTAAATCTTACGAGTTCAACAGTTTCCGCGAGAATCTGCTGTCATTCTGATCAGGGAAGAGGCTACTGAATGTTCATATCAGTCTTTGTCCGACCCATGTCATCGACCACGGTAACCGAAGGTCTCGACCTCGCGAACTCTCTGGAGGCGGCAGGTGCGGCGTCTGTGTGTTTCCTCGATCCCCACGACGGCGAGGACCGTTTTCTCACGTTCGAGTCGACGACCATGGCGGGCGCTGTCGCCGCCCGCACCGACACGATCGGTGTCGTAGCAGAGAACTCGTCGCTCTTCGGTTTTCCGTACCACTCAGCGAGGCGATTGGCCACGATCGACCACATGTCGAGAGGTCGATCGGGATGGCTGATGCGCACCGCACCTTCGAGTTCCGAGTCAGGAGCATACGAATGGCGTTCGGCGGCAGGGCGAGGCGAGGAGCTCCATCGTTCGACCGAGTACGCCGAGATCGCGCTGGAGCTCTGGAACAGTTGGGAGGACGGCGCGCAACAGCCCGACAAGCAATCGGGAGCATTCAAGGACGACAGCAGAATTCGCCCCATCGATTATCGATCGACGTCGTTTCGGGTGGCGGGCCCGCTTGATGTCCCCCCTTCGCCTCAAGGACGCCCGGTGCTGTTCGCCGAGGTCTCCTCGAAGGACGAGGCTGTGTATCTCAGTCGCTATGTCGACGTCGCGATCGTGATCGCCGAGGACGACGCAGCGGTGACGGAGCTCGCGTTGCACGTGTCAGGAGAGGATTCGACGACGGAGATCGTCGTCGCGGCGCATTTGTCGCCCGACCGGAGAACACTCTGCGCCGAAGACGCAGCGTCCCTCGTCGGTCAGCACGCGTTTGGGGGCGTCGCGCTCTACATGTCCCCCACTGAGGCGGCAGCCGCGGTCGAGATGATCGGGGCCACCGGGACCATTGCCCCCGGAGCGACATTGGCCGCCACGCTGGGAATCGCAGAGAAGTTCGTACACGGAGGGAACGCAGCATGACCGCGATGATGCATCTCAGTCTCAATCTCACCGAGTACGGACGACATTCGGGAGCATGGCGTCACCCGGCTGCCGATGTCTCGACAATCCCCAACCTCGGTGCATACATCCACGGCGCGCAGTGGGCGGAGCGAGGCTTCTTCGATCAGACGTTCATGGCGGACACTCCTGTCCACAGCTATGGCAACAGCAGCGTGACCGGAACCCGGGTCGATCCGTTGGAGATGGCATCGGCGATCACCGCTGCGACGTCACACGTCGGTGTCATCGCCACGCTGTCGACAAGCTACAACGAACCATTCGATGTGGCCCGTCGAGGCGCTTCTGCCGATCACATCTCTGGAGCGCGTCTGGGTATCAATTACGTCGCGTCGTCCGGGGATGCGACCGCACGAAACTTCAACCGCGCTCATCAGTTGCCTCACGATGATCGGTATGTTCGGTCGAACGAATTCATCGAAGTCGTGACGAAGCTCTGGGCGGCCGCCGGCACCGACGACGAGCAACCCCGACTGGTGACGCATCGCGGCAGGTTCTTCGACGTCGAGGCAGCGCTCGACATCCGCAGGCCACAGATGCACCGGCCGATCATCGTCCAGGCCGGGTCATCGTCCGAGGGAAGGGATCTGGCAGCACGATGGGCCGATGCGATCTATGCGGGCGGTTCCACTCTGCAACGCGCGCGAGAGTTCTATGCCGACATCAAAGCTCGGACCGCCGCCTACGGCCGAGACCCGAACTCGATCAAGGTCATGTTGGGCATCGCCCCGTTCATCGGACGAACGCAGGCAGAAGCCGATGCGCTGCACAGGACGCTCGACGAATTCCACGCAACGGGTGCGGATACGATCAGCCACCTGTCCGGACTTCTTGAATGGGACCTGTCTCGCTACGACCCGGATGGACCATTGCCTTTCGACGATCTGCCGGAGGTCATGTCCGCCAGTGTCAGTCAGGCAACGCTGTTCACCCGAATGGGCAGAGAAGAGGGCCTGTCCATCAAAGAGATCGCCTATCGCGCGTACGTGGGCGGTCTGGCGAACATGCAGTTCGTCACCACAGGAACTCCCGAGCGGGTTGCCGACACGATGCAGGAATGGTTCGAGGCCGGAGCCTGCGACGGCTACTCACTGGTCGCCCCCAACATCGGTCCCACGATCGAGAACTTCGTCACCGACGTGGTGCCCATCCTGCAAGAGCGCGGTCTGGCACGAACGAGCTACGACTCGTCCACGCTTGCTGGGCATTTCGGAATCAGCAGACTACACATGGGCGTCGGGGCAGAGGTGGCGGCCTGATGTCCAGACGATTCCATCTGGCATGGTTCACGTCTTTCACTCCCCCATCGTGGCGATCACCTTGGGGCGGTGGGACCGGCGACGAGTGGTTGACCGGCGACTATCACGTGTCGATGGTGCAGCAGATGGAGCGGGCCGGATTCGACTTCGTCATGTTCGAGGACTCGACCATGGTGGCCGAGGCAATGGGCGGTTCAGCGGAGATGGACCTCAAGCACAGCCTGCATTCCCCCAAGCTCGATCCGTTCCCGCTCTTGCCGATGCTTGCCCGAGAGACTCGGCACATCGGCCTCATTGCCACTGGTTCGACATCGTTCTACCCGCCCTTCATCCTGGCGCGAGCGATGGCGACCATGGATCATCTGACCGGTGGCAGGGTGGGTTGGAATGTGGTGACGTCGTCTGAGGACATCGCGGCGCAGAACTACGGTATGGACTCGCTCCCTCCCCACGACGAACGATACGACCGGGCTCAAGAGTTCATGGATGTCTGTAAAGCGCTATGGGATTCATGGGATCCGGATGCCATCGTCATGGATCGGCAGACCGGCCACTATGCCGATCACACCAAAGTCCGCCCGATCAACCATGTCGGCAAGTACCACTCGGTCCGCGGCCCGCTGAACATGCCCTCGGGCCCACAAGGGCACCCGGTCATCTGCCAGGCGGGTGGGTCGGACAAGGGCAGGGACTTCGCCGCGAGGAACGCAAACGCAATCGTGGTGACGCAACCGCTATTGCCCAAGATGAAAGAGTATCGCGACGACATACGTTCCCGTGCGGAGCGTTTCGGCAGAGATCCGAATGATGTCAAGGTCCTCTTCCATCTGTCCCCGGTCATAGGCGACTCAGAGCAGCACGCGCGGGACCTCCATCAGAACTTGTTCGGTATGGAGGATGACCTGGCCATCGAGCGCGTACTGGCGATGACCGCAGCCGTCACCGAGATCGATTTCAGCGCTTTCGATCTCGATGCCCCTTTCCCACAGGACCTCGTCACCAACGGGCACCAATCCGTCCTGTCTGATCTGATGGAACGAAACAGGGGCAAAACACTGCGACAGTCGCTGTCCGAACGAGCACAACTCGGTCCCCAGGTGGTGGGCACCATTGGATCGGTGGCCGATCAGATGGAAGCGATCATGGAGCACACCGGCGGCGATGGATTCCTGTTTCTCGCAGCACCGCACACCCGACGCTACATCGACGAGATCTGCTCAGGTCTGATTCCCGAACTCAGAAGGCGGGGCCGGACTCGTGATGGCTACCGGCACAAGTTCTTCAAGGACAACCTCCTCGATTTCTGAACGAACGGTTCGGCACGGGACTCAGAGCCGGGGCCCAGTGACATGGTTCACAGGGCCCCGGCCGTTCTTCGTTCGGCCGGTCCAGGCGGCGAAGTCCGCCGCCGGCGCCCGACCCGAGGACCGACCACGCAGGTCGGCCTGACCTGCACGCATTGTCCATCTCTGCTGGCGTAATTGTTACTTCATCGCATGCTAGCGGCGCCGTAGCAGGTTCTTCCTACTGTCATCCGTACGTGAGTCGGAGCGGGTGCTGCGACAGGCAGCAGTGGCAGGTCCGACCAGAAACCTGGAGGTATGGCAGCTTATGTCGGCGAAACCCTTTCACTTGGCGTGGTTCGGCGCAGATGGCTTCGGAGTGAAGTCGTGGGGTCGCACCTGGTCGGGACGCGGCGGCGTCGACTGGTCCAGTCCACAGATGTGGATCGACATGGCTCAGGCGCTGGAGAGAGCCCGATTCGATTTCATCATCATCGAGGACTCTTCTTACGTACCGGACGCGTACGGGTCGAGCTTCGAGGCCTATGTGAAGAGCGCGACGGCAACACCGAAGATGGACCCCAGCGTGCTCGCTCCTCTGATGAACTACTTCACCCGCCACATCGGAATCGTCCCCACACTGTCGGTGACCGAGTACCACCCGTACCTTCTGGCGCGGAAGATCAACACACTCGACCACATGTCACAAGGCCGGACCGGCTGGAATATCGTGACGGGCTCCAGCCATCGGTCGGCACAGAACTTCGGACTCGACAGCCAGATCGAACACGACAAGCGCTACGACATCGCCGACGAGTTCTTCGAATTGGCGTGCCGCCTCTGGGACTCCTGGGAAGAGGACGCTGTGGTGCTCGATGAGAAGACACAGACCTGGGCCGACCACACCAAGGTTCACACAGTCGACTTCGAGGGAAAGTTCTTCAAGTCGCGAGGTCCACTCAATGCACCGAGGTCACCGCAGGGACGGCCGACCTTCGTGCAAGCGGGTGGCTCCCCTCGCGGAAAGCAGTTCGCTGCCGGCTCCGCGAATGCGATCATCTGTGGCGTCGAAGGCGGGCCCGCAGCGATGAAGACTTTCCGCGACGACGTGCGTGCGATGGCGGTGGAGGCCGGTAGAGATCCCGACGACGCCAAGGTGCTGTTCCTCGTTTCACCAGTGCTCGGCGAAACCGATTCCGAAGCACAGGACAAGCAGGCGCGGCAGGTCGCGTTCGCCGAGGAGCATCCGGAGCTCGGGCTCCTTCACCTGTCACGCCATTCCGGGATCGACTTCTCCCAGTGGGGAATCGACGAGAAGATCCCTGAAGATGCGACCACGAACGGGCACCAACAGTTGATCGTCCAGTCACGCGGTAAGACTCCCCGGCAGATTCTCAACAAAGGCCTGGGCAACTTCGAGTTCGTCGGTTCACCCGACACCATCGCCGCACAGATGGACGAGGTCATGCAGGAGGTCGGTGGTGACGGTTTCCTGATCGCGAACCACGACCTCAACCGGCGCTACATCAGCGAGATCGCCGACGGGCTGACACCTGCGCTCCAGCGGCGCGGGCTGGTTCGCGAGGAATACAGCTTCGATCACTTCCGGGACAACCTCCTCGAGTTCTGATCGAAGAGCCCGGTGTAACCGCAGAATGACCGACCGCAGTGGCGCAGTCGGAGTGTCACCCCAACAGACAAAGGGACGAGCAGTCCACGCGCACCACCACAGAATCGAGAACGACATGACAGATACCGGCCACAACCTTCTCGCGGTCGAATCGGCTCGAGTCACCTACGCCGGCGATGTTGCGGCGGTCAAGGATGCCAGTTTCACCATCTCTCCTGGTGAGCACGTTGCCATCGTCGGCGAATCCGGCAGCGGAAAAACAACTCTCGCGCTCGCCATCGCAGGCCTTCTGACTGCGGGCGACGCCGAATGCTCCTTTTCTCGCTTCAGCTTCGACGGCTGCCCGGTGAGCCGTGGAAGGGTCAGCCCGATACCCCACCGCACACCTGGAATGTCGATGGTGTTCCAAAACGCCATGACATCACTCGATCCGGTGGCAACCGTCGGCGCCCAGTTCCGAGACGTTTTGCGCGGGCTCTCAAAGCTCTCTCGGAAAGAGGCGAGACGGCGGTCACTGACCTGGTTGGCGAGCGTCGGATTGCGCAACCCGGAAAGGGTTCTGAAGCTCCGGCCCTACGAGTTGTCCGGCGGCATGCGTCAGCGGGTCATGTTGGCGTTGGCGATGTGTGGTGAACCGAAGTTACTGATCGCCGACGAGCCCACCAGCGCGCTCGACGCATCCGTATCGCGCGACGTCATGGATCTCATCAGGTCGGTCACCGAACGATCGCACACCAGCCTGCTGATGGTCACCCACGACATTGACCTCTGCCGGATGTATGTCGACAAGGTGATCGTCATGTACAAGGGTGAGATCGTCGACATCTGCGCCGCGGACCGGATCGAAGACGAGGCGACACATCCCTACACACGTGCGCTGACCGAGTGTGTACCTACCCTGGCGAGCGCTGATCTCGATCGTCTTCCGACACTGGACCATTCGGCGCTCGTGCCCGTACACGACCGCGAGGGTTCGCTACTCGAGGGCGCGGTGCCGGCATGAAGCATCTGAGGCGGCCGCAGCCGGCCGCGCTGGTAGCGGCGCCGGACCAGCGCGACTCGCCGGTCACGCCTCCCGTGGTGACGCTCCAGACCGATCAGGTCACCCGCGTGTTCGGACACGGACAGAACGCGCACGTTGCGGTGAGGCCTCTCGATCTCGAGATCGACAGCCGTACCGCGCTCGGAATCGTCGGCGAATCAGGTTCGGGAAAATCGACACTCTCACGGCTCCTCGTCGGGCTCGATACACCGACGTCCGGTGCGATCTTCCTGGACGGCACCTCGATCAGCAGCATGATGTCCACTCGCTGGGGGCTCCGGAGACTTCGGCAGACCGTCCAGTTCGTCGCGCAGGACACCTTTTCCAGCTTCGACCCGCGGCGCTCGCTGCGCGATGCCGTCGCCACGCCCCTGCGAGTTCTCCGCGGCGTCACCGGCGATGATGCCGAGCTCGAAATGCGCGAGATCCTCGAGACGTTGGTGTTGGATCCAGTCTTGCTGGACCGGTATCCCTCGCAGCTGTCGGGCGGTCAACGCCAGCGGTTCTCACTGGCGCGTGCACTGGTGGTTCGACCACGAATCCTCCTGTGCGATGAAGTGGTGTCAGCGCTCGACGTCTCCGTTCAGGGAGCGGTGCTCAACATGATCCGCGACTATTGCGAAACTCACGGCGTCGGGCTGGTTTTCGTTTCCCACGGTCTCCCCGCCACGGCGTTCATCTCAACTTCGCTGATTGTCATGCGCAACGGTGAGGTCGTCGAGCGAGGCCGCACGATGGATCTGATCGAACAACCACAACACCCGTACACACAATCACTTCTCGATGCCTACCGCCGCGGACCTCGCGAAGTCGGTCCGGCCGATCTGGGTTTGGACACCGCCCCATGAACCCGAAACTGCCACAAGAATCCTCCAACCACGGCCGCAAGAGACTGGACGTCGCCGCATGAAGACCAAACTCGCCCGCCACCGATGGTGGGTCGCCAGAACGCTTGTTCTGCCCGTGCACATCATCGGTTTTGCCATCGCGGCGTTCTTCCTCGTTCGGCTGCTCCCCGGCGACCCGGTACTCGCACGGATGGACACGACCAACGGCTTCAGCCAGGGCGATTACGACCGGATGGCAGAGTCCATGGGACTGGACGGATCGATCTGGAGTCAACTGACGACGTTCGTGGGACGACTGCTCCACTTCGATCTCGGTATATCAGCCACCACCAATCAACCTGTGTGGCAGGAGATCATGACTCGGCTGCCGGCCACCCTCGAATTGATCTTCTTGGGCCTCGCCGGGGCGGTGATCGTGACCCTCGCGCTTGCCTTGCTCTCGGTTTCCACCACCAACAAGCGCGTGCAACGTCCACTACGCTTCTATGCGAACCTGACCGGTGCCCTGCCCGACTTCGCAGTGGCCATCCTCGGGATCGTCGTGTTCTACGTGGTGCTCCAAGTCGTGCCCGCCCCAATCGGTCGGGTGAACGCCGGTGAGCACATGCCATTGGTGACCGGGTTTCCGCTACTTGACACCGTGTTGACCGGCCGCCTCGACGTCTTTTTCTCGATGTCAGCCCATTACGCTCTGCCCATCCTGGTGATCGTCTTCATCCATGCCTCGGGATTATGGCGGCAGTTGCGCCTCGGTCTCGTGGAGCAGATTGAGGATCCGGCCACGTTGTTCAAGATCGCTTCGGGCGCAACACGTCGGTCAGTCTATTCCAGCGTACTGCGCCGTGCGTCGGCCAGTTCGATCGTGATGCTCGGCGCCAAGTTCGGAGCCCTCCTCGGAGGAGTCATCGTTCTCGAGCAATTGTTCGGCTTCGGTGGCGTCGGACAGTTCTCCATCGATGCCGTCAACAGCCTCGACTTCCTTGGACTGCAGGGCTTTCTCATCGTGATCGCAGCCCTGTGCCTCATCACCTTCTTCGTCGTCGATCTGGTCAACATGATGCTCGATCCACGTCGACGCCCGGGCCTGAAAGCGGACGCGTGAAACCGATGAAACTGCTGCGCTCTTCCCACCTGTCGCTCATGTCGGCCATCTCGTTGGGGGTCATCGCCTTCATCGTCCTGTTCGCACGTATGATCGCGCCGTACGATCCTGAAAAGGTTGTTGCCCAGGCAGATACGGCACCCAGCGCCGCCCACCCCTTTGGCACGGACTCAACCGGAATGGACGTCTTCTCACGTACGCTCGTGGCCGCACAGATCGATGTGACGCTCGCAATCGTCGTCACCATATCCGCCACGGTCCTCGGCCTGCTGGTCGGACTGATCGTCGGCATGAACGAGTCACGTGGCGGCTACGAGGGTGCCGCAAGCCGTGGCGCCAGTCGGACACTGGACCTCACTGACGCGATCCCGCCGCTCGTCATCGGGGTCGTCGTCGTTGGGTTGATGGGTGCCTCGACGGTGAGCCTGAGCATCGCACTCGCTGTGATCCTCATGCCCAACCAGGCACGCCTGACTCGCGCCGAGGTACTCAAGGTTCGCGGAGATGCTTACGTCGAGGCAGCGTTGATGGCCGGTCTGCGCCCGTGGCAGGTGACGCTGCGACACGTACTGCCGAACTCAGCTCGACCCGCAATCGAGAACTGCTCCAACATCTTCGGCTACTCGATCATCGTGCTGGCATCACTGGGATTCCTCGGTATCGGGCTCAACCCACCCACACCCGAGTGGGGGAACATGATCTCGCGCGGCGTATCCGACGTCATGCTCGGCAGCTGGTGGTCCGCCTTGTTCCCGGCTGTTTTCTTGATGCTCACCGTGATCGCCGCCGCATCGATGACCGACGCACTGACTCGCCTCAGCAGAGGTCCCGCGTACGCATGAACATGCACTTCCCTATGTGGCGCAACAGTCCTCATTCACACTCATCGACGGCCGGGATCCGGCATGCAATCTCATTGGAGGGTCAGTGACCACCACAATTCCGAATCCGTCGCAGGGCATTGGGCCGACGGACGGACCGCGCGCGCCGTACTTGTCACGGCGTAGTTTCCTCGCCGGCTCGCTGGGCATCGCCGCGGCGGCGGCCCTCGCGGGGTGCACGGACAGATCTGGTGCCACCGGTTCGGCAGCCTCCCCCGACGCCGCGTCCCTGGTTGTCGCGGTGCCCGCTCTGGCGCCAACCCTGGATGGCGTGGTGGGCGGCAACGGCATCAGTCTGGAATCGTTCGAGATGAACGCAAATCTCCAGGCCGGGCTGGTCCGCAACCCGTACGTCAAGGGCGAGACCGCCGGCACCGTCGTTCAGGATTTCAACACATACGTCGGCTACCTGGCAGAGGACTACACGGTCTCGGCAGACGGGCTCACCTATACATTCCGGCTGCGACAGGGGCTGCGAAGTCCGCTCGGCAACACCATCAACGCAGACGACGTCATCTACTCTTTCGAACGGAAGTGGCAGACAGCGACTTATGCTAAGTCCGCGTGGGCCGACTTCGGCGGGCCAGACGCCATCTCGAAGATCGACGAGCGTACCGTCGCGTTCCGAATTTCCACCGTCGGTTTCGGACAGACGTTCCTGGGGCTCCTCGCCAACCTCCAAGGGCACATCTACGATTCGACCGCCCTGCGGCAGCACTCGTCGCCGGACGACCCGTATGCGCTCGAATGGGCAGCGGCGAATGGCGGTTGGGGGCTAGGGCCCTATTACGTCACGTCGCAGATCCCCGACCAGCAGATGATTCTCAGCGCGAACCCGCACTACGCGCTCGGTGAGCCCCACATCCAACGGGTCACCCTTCGGGTTGTCACAGATGCCGGCACGCGAGCGGTCTTGGTCCTGAGTGGCGACGCCGATGTCGCTGAAGGGGTGCTGCCGAAAGACCAAGCCAAGCTGTCGGGCAAGCGCGGCGTGGTCGTACCGAGGGCACAGAACCCGATCGAATACGCCGACCTCACGTTGGTGACGAATAAGGCACCGTTCGACGACCTGAGAATCCGGCAGGCGTTTGCGTACGCCATCCCTTACGACGAGATCATGCGCCAAGTGTATTCCGGCCGCGCGGTTCCCATGGTCGGCAACATCAACCCATCGACATCGAACTACTCGACGGACCGGCTACCTCGATACACCTACGACCCGCGACGGGCGAAAGATCTTCTGGCACAGAGCAGCCGACCGCGCGGTGTCTCCTTTGGCCTCACCGTGTCCACCGCCACTCCTGACCTCGTGAACGCCTGCATCCTGATCAAGTCATACGCGGCGGATGCGGGCTTCGATGTGCAGATCGACCAGTTGTCTTCCAGCGAGTTCGGCACTGCAAGAACCAAAGCAACTCAGCAGGCGATCATCTACCGCAACCGCTGCCAGGTCCAGACCCCCGAATACGCGTGCACGACCTTCTTCAAACCCGACGATGATCCCTCGAGCCCGTCTCGATGGGACGACGAAATGAACGCAGAGTTCTGGACATACATCCAGAGGATCAGTGCCAACGGGGATCCGCTGTCCGTCGCGTCCGGACACCTTTGGGAGCAGGCGCAGACGCTCTTGATCGAATCCGCGACGGAGATCTTCATCTGTGCCATCCAACCCTCACAGGTGTTTCGGGATGGCGTGCAGGGCTTTGCATACCGCTCGGAGAACGCCATCGATTTCGGCAATGTCTCTCTGGGGTCGGTCAGTTCGTCGTGACCGCCGCCTTCGCGCGCACCCATGACCAGAATCGATGACAAAGGAAGTGTCCGTGTACTTCAGACAGCGTCGCGTCCATCGGCCGAGGCGACGTGGAGCACCACTGGACCCGATTTCGGATGCACCGCCGGGGTCACCCTATGCCGTGTTGTGGGTCACGAGCTTCGGATTGCTGCTCATGCTGGTGAACAACACATCCGTCAACGTGGCGCTGCCGCAACTGTCCGACGCGTTCGGTGCATCGACCTCGGTCGCAGGGTGGTTTCTGCTGGGATTCATGTTGGCGAACACTTCTTCGATACTCATCTTCGGACGCGTCTCGGACATGTTCGGACGCAAGCGAATCTATCTCTGGGGTCTCACCGCATTCATGATCGCGAGCCTACTCGCTGCATTCTCTCCGAACGCCGCAGTATTCGTCGCGCTCCGTGCTGTCCAGGGCGTTGCCGCAGCGACGATCGTCTCCAACACGACGGCGATCGTCGCCGACGCCTTCCCCTCGGACAGACTGACCCATGCCCTGAGCATCAATCTCACCGCTGCCGCCGTGGGCAACACCATCGGACCAGCCATCGGGGGTGTGCTCGTGTCCGCATTCGGATGGCAGTCGGTGTTCCTGGTGAACGTACCGTTCGGAGTGGTCGCCGTGCTCTTGGGACTCAAGTATGTGCCCACCAGGCGTGTTCACGAAGGAACGGGACGGTTCGATCTGAGCGGCGCCGTACTGTCGGTCGTCGGCCTCGCAGTGATTCTCTACGGACTCGACCGGATGTCTTCCCACGGGTTCGGCGATGTAATCGCGCTCGTGATGACAGGAGGTGGCGTTCTCGTTCTCTCCGTGTTCGTGCTCGTGGAACTGCGCATTCGTGATCCGCTCGTCGACATGACACTGCTCCGCGATGTGGGCCGGTCATGCGCGTACATCGCAGCATTCTTCAGTTCCTTTGCAAGAGCAGGGGTCACCGTCTTGGTGGTTCTCCATCAACAGATGGTCTGCGGCCGGAGCGCGGCACAAGCGGGACTGGTCGTCATGGTGATGGCCATCGCCATGACAGTCGCGACCCCGTTCGTCGGAAGGCTCACCGATGTCGTCGGTTCGAGATGGGTCATCGGCGTCGGCGGCGCGCTGGTCGTGGGAGGTCTCGGAGGTCTGGCCGCATCCACCGCGGAGTCGTCCCTGGTCATCACATCTGTGTGGCTGGTGTTCGTCGGTCTCGGTATCGGACTCTTCACCGCGCCGAACACAGCGGCCATCATGGAGAACGTTCCGGGGCAACGCCGGACGGTGGCGAACGCCGTACGGTCGATGTTGTTCAACACCGCTCAGGCGATGAGCACTTCGATCTGTCTCCTTGTGGTTGCAACGTCGGGAATCGCCAGCTTCGCCGTCGAGTCGAACACTCCGGCGGTCACGCAAGCATTCACCCTGTCATATCTGCTCTGCGCTCTCACCGCTCTTCTGGCCATGGTGTTCTCGTTGCTCCGGGCACGACCTCGGCGTGTGACCAGCCGCGAGACGGTCGTCGCGGCCGCCGATTCGCCAGCCTCGAAAACGGTTTTCGCACACCCTGTTGCGCGCACACATCTGTCGGACGACGCGGCATGACCCTGATCGAACAATATTCGCCGCGTTTACGTTCCGTTTCCAGGGCCGAGGTCAGCATCATCGCAACCTGCGGTCTGTCCGGGTTTGTGATCTTCGGGTCGTTGGCAGCATTGAATGTCGCTGTCCCGGCAATGTCGTCGGACCTCGAGGGAGGTGTCGGCGCAGCGTCGTGGGTCGTGGTCGGCTTCCTCTTGGCCAACTCGGCCACGATCCTGCTGTTCAGCAAGCTGTCCGACGAACTGGGCAGAAGATGGTTCTATCTCGGCGGAGTCCTGACTTTCGTGCTGCTATCGTTGGTCTGCGCGCTCACGTCGGACGACCGGGTCCTGATCATCGCCCGCGTTCTCCAAGGGCTCGCCGCGGCGAGTGCGGTCAGCAATTCGACAGCTGTCATCAGTGACGTGTTCGTTCCCGAGCGGTTGCCTTTCGCGCTCTCTCTGCACATCGCGATCAGCGGTGCGGCAACCCTTGTCGGCCCTGTCATTGGCGGCTACCTCGTGGATGCATTCGGGTGGCGTTCGATATTCTGGGCGATGATCCCGGTTGGAGTGGCCGCCTGCTGCGTGGGGTGGGTCGGTCTGAGGAACGTACACGCGCCACCACTGCGCCGGTTCCGTGTGGACATCGGCGGAGTGAGTACGTCGGTGCTCGGCATCGGTCTCCTGCTGTGCGGTACGACGCAGTTCGAAGACAGCGGACACAGCGGAGCGGGCCTTCTCCTGCTCGGCGGTGGAGCAATTCTCTTGGTGCTCTTCGTGATATGCGAACGGCACGTCGGCGACCCGATACTCGACCTTCGGGTGGTCACCGGTGGTCGGGGGCCGATGTATGCCGCCGCATTCTGCGCGTCATTCAGCTTCGGGGGCGTAGCTGTGGCCGTCGCCCTCTATCTGCAGATGGTGAAAGGCCTGAATGCCGGAGACGCAGGTGTGCTGTTGCTCCCCATGGGCTTCGCGATGCTCGCCGCTTCGTCCGTCACCGGTCTGCTGCAAAGGTGGTTGACCGCACGCATGTTGAATGTGTTCGGCGCCTCGGTGATCGGAGTATCCCTGCTCGGTCTGGCCGTTTCCTTCCACGTCGACTCCGACGCGGCATGGATCTGTGCCGCTTTGGTAGTGGCTGGAATCGGTGAGGGTTTGTTCATGGCATCGATCACGAGTCGGGTCATGGCCGGGGTGCCGGCACACCGACGGGCGGTGGCGAACGGATTTCGTTCGACACTGCATAACGGGGCGCTGGCCGCGAGCGCTGCGCTGGTCATCGCCACCATCAGTTCGACCGTCGGCAACGACGGGGGCGGCGAGGCTAACGTCGCAGCTGATTCCCGCCTGGGCTTCGTCACCGCCGCAGCGGTACTCGGACTCTGCGGTCTAGCCGGGGCCGCGCTTGCAGCGCGCGGGTCACACTCCACAGACGATCGATGAGTCCGTGTTCGGCCCGGCGTCGAACTCGAAGTGGCTCGCGAGGCTCACTCCGGACGCCACGTGATAGGTGTGACTCAGCTCGCGTGGCGCGCCCTGACCGTCGTGGATCAGCCGCTCCGAAAGCAGCAAAACCGAGCCTTGTTCAACGGCCAACCGTCGCGCCAGCTGTCCACTTGCGCGTACGGCATGGAGATTGTGAACGATTCGCCCGACAGGCTGCCCGTACGTTCGTCGGAACAACGACGAGAAATCCTCACCGCCACCACATGTCAAAGGGCGACGCGCCACATCAGTTGATGTGTAGCGGATATAGACACTGGTCGGTCGGCCGTCTCGGGAGATCAGGTACTCATCGATGCGTGTGGACGGATCGTCGGTCCGCAGGAGTTCACGAACGAAGGGCGGAGTCGGGATGCTCTGTGAAGCAAGACTTGCATCGCAGTACTGGTCCACACTGTCCGGCGGATAGAAGACTCCCCCGTTGAGAGTGCAGTTCACGATGGAACCCACCACGACGGTCGCGCGGTGTCGGCTTCGCCCGATGATGCCTTCGCCGGCGAGCTGGTTGAGCGCAAGGCGCACTGTGCTCCGGCTCACGGCGTAGGCTTCGGCAATCTCTTCTTCGCTCAACCGATCGCCCACCCGGTAAAGCCCCTCGCGAATCGCTGCCCGCAACTGAGCGTGGAGATCCGCTGAGGCTCTCCGACGGTCGGATATCGAAGAGTCAGGCGAATTCGAATATGAAGTCGGCCGACTCGGTACCCTCGTCGGCGACGCTTCCCCGGGGCCGTCACCCGCACCTCCGTCCGTGCCTGCCGAGAACGAGACCTCCGCAGCGATGTAATGGCTGATGCTGTACTCGCGGGGACGCCCATCCATCGCCCGCAGCACACGTGATTTCACGATCAACGGCGTGCCGGGCTCGGTGCGGAGAACACCTGCGGTGCGCTCGTCAGCCTCGGTGGCATCAACCCAGCAATCAATCGTGTCCAGGCCACACCCGTAAGTGCGCAGAAAGGACTGGCGAAAGTCCAGATGAGTCGCCGGGCTCGCCAGAAGCGGTCTCGCCGCGCCGTTGATCGTGAACCGTGTATGGATCATCGACGGACGACCGTCGAACATGTCCACGGCCTCCGTGACGTGCACAACCCCGTTGTCGGTCTCCAGAAATCTGCGGGTCACGGGGGTTGCCTGCACCCATCGCTGCTCGGTGACAACGACTTCGCGATGCGGTACAGACTTCTCGCCCCAACCCAACCCGTTGTCGAGCGGAACATCGACTGATGTCGCCACCACGATGGTGCCGTTGCGGGGCCTCCTTGTCACGATCCCCTCATCCGCCAACAGGCGCAGCGCGTCGCGAACCGCGTTGCGGCTGAACGTCAGCATCGGCACCAGATGGGTTTCGTCGAGCTGATCCCCCATACTCAGGAGTCCGGTACGCAGACTGCTGTAGAGCGCACCGTGCGCTCCAGGCACCGATGCGATGCGCGCACCATGATTGCGAGCACGCTCATGCGCTGCCCTACGCTCGATGTGGGTATCGAAATTACTCGGCATCTTCACCTTCCGGCTGGTGGACATCGACGCTGTCGATGCCAGTCTGCGGTACGCGTGTTTCGCCGTCGTTGCGATGAATTGAACTGCCCCGAACACACGCCCGCAGGTGCTCTGGTGGCGCAATGAGAGGGCAACAACCATTGATTACGCTCTGCCACATGCATTTTGTCATCTACGGAGCGGGCGCAATCGGCGGTGTGATCGGAAGCCACCTCCATCGGACCGGTATCCCGACGACGTTGGTCGCCCGCGGGCCACATCTCGATGCGATTCAGGAGAGCGGTCTGACGGTGGACGCCGCCGACGGCGCACGGACGTATCGGGTCCAGGGAGTCGCGAACGCCTCCGAGGTGGTTTGGCACACCGATTCGGTGGTCTTGCTATGTGTGAAATCCCACCAGACAGAAGTCGCGCTCCGTGACCTCCGAGCGCATGCCCCGCGAGACACCGTCGTCGTATCAGTCCAGAACGGCGTCGCCAACGAGGCGACGATACTGCGCGTGTTTCCCCGAACGTATTCCATCTGCGTGATGATGCCCGCAACGCATCTGGAGCCCGGCGTCGTCGTGCAGGGATCATCAGGCGCCCCTGGCATTCTCGATATCGGAACGTATCCCGGCGGCACGGACGAAACAGCGGCAGCAATCGCACGCGACTTGCGCGCAGCTTCGTTCATCTCCGAGGCACGCAGCGACATCATGGCATGGAAATACCGCAAACTGGTACGAAATCTCGGCAACGGCGTCGATGCATGCTTTGAGCCCGGATCCGGAGCCGCAGAACTCGAACGACGAGCGCAGCGTGAAGGCGAGACCGTTCTGGCCGCGGCCGGGATCGATCTGGTCAGCGACGCCACCGAGTTGGCGCGTCGGGGTTGTCACATCGTGCGCCGAAGCCCGTTCGACGGCAACCACAGCTCCACCTGGCAGAGCATCGAGCGCGGTAGCGACGACGTCGAGATCGATTACCTGACAGGCGAGATCACACTTCTCGGCCGACTCCACGGAGTCTCGACCCCGGTCAATGATCTTGTCCAGTCGGAGACTGCCCGGATGGTTCGAGAACGCCTCGCGGCAGGCAGTTTGAGCGCTGTCGAGGCGTTACAGTCGCTCGGGCCCGAGGCGATAGGTGCCTGATATCAGGTCATTCGGCGCCCACACACCCCACCACATCGACGAACTCATTTGTCGCCCAAGGGACGCGGCGCTCTCCGGCGAACTGCGTCTGCACCGACTGCGCCTCCCCCGCGCCCGGATGACCAGAACGCGGGGTGACCGTCCACCACCTCGAGATCTGCGGATCTGACCGGATCGGACCCGGGTTGCACGTCACCATCATTGACGGCATGAGTGTTTTCGACATCGCGTGACTGTGGGCAAACGGTCACACCCAGCGAGAGCCATGTCGGACCTGCGTCCGGTCAGCTGGTCTGACTGTCCCCTCCGGCAACGCCCTGGGGGCCCGGCCAGAAGACCTCGCCGGGAGGACTCCCGAGAAGATGCCCCATCCGCCGCCGTTTGGCATCCAGATAGCGCACGTTGGAGGGCACGATCCCCGCCACCAGCGGCACCCGTTCGACGACGTCGATACCTGCGTCGTGGAGTCCGCGGATCTTGTCGGGATTGTTGGTCATGACACGCACCTGATCGACCCCGAGATCCTGCAGGATCGCCGCAGCTGCCCCGTACTCACGGGCGTCGACCGGTTCGTCGAGTTCGATGTTGGCGTCCACGGTGTCCATCCCATTGTCCTGGAGTCGATATGCCGCAAGCTTCTTGAGTAATCCGATGCCACGGCCCTCGTGCCCCCGCAGGTAGACAAGGACCCCACCATCTCGACTGATCCGTTCGAGCGCCGCGTCGAGCTGAGGCCCGCACTCACAGCGTTGTGAACCGAAGGCTTCGCCGGTGAGGCATTCCGAGTGCACACGCACCAGAGGCGCCCGCTCGCGGAGATCACCACACACCAGCGCAACATGCTCGGCACCGGTCTCGGTGTCCCGATATCCGATCGCCCGCAGATCACCCACCGACGTGGGCAACACGGTCTCCGCCCCGCGACGTACCCGCGGGGGAACCGACCAGCGGGCCGGGTCGTGCTCACGGCGATAGTTGGCAAGTTCCTCGATGGTCAAGACCGGCAGGCCCATCCGCGATCCCAGCGAGGCCACCTGCGGGTACCGCATCATCGACCCGTCGTCGGCGACGAGTTCGGCGATGACCCCCACCGGGGCGACGTCGGCGAGAATGCACAGGTCGACCGCCGCCTCGGTGTGTCCGGGACGTTCGAGTACCCCTCCGGGACGTGCACGCAGCGGCAACACATGACCGGGACGGGTGAAGTCACGTGGTCCGGCATCGGAGGAGGCGAGCACACGCATCGTATGCGCCCGGTCCGCCGCCGAGATGCCCGTCGAAACTCCCTGTGCCGCATCAACGGTGACGGTATAGGCAGTCGTCTTGGGATCCTCGTTGTGCGCGACCATCGCCGGCAGTTCCAGAGCGTCGGCACGGTCGGCGGCCATCGGCGCGCACAGCAGGCCGGAGGTGTTCCGGACGGTCCAGGCGGTCCACTCCGTGGTGACCCGGTCGGCCGCGAGAATGACATCTCCCTCGTTCTCACGGTCCGCGGCGTCGGTCACCAGAACGGGCCGACCAGCGCGCAGCGCCTCGATGGCCTGCTCGACCGAGCCCATCAGATGCCCCCGACCAGACGGCGAAACTTGCTGGCATGGAACACCATCGGCGCGACCTCGTCGGCGATCTCGAAGTTGTCCACCGCCATCAACACGATGTCGTGATCACCTGCGGGGAGGTGATCGGTGACCTGGGCCTGGAGCCACATACTCGCCCCGCCGATGAACAGCGCTCCGGAGTCTGCGGTTCGGGTCGTCAACCCGGCGAAGCGGTCTCGTCCCTTCGCGGCCAGCGAGCGCGCCGCCTCATGGTGGTCCTCTCCCAGGACGCTGATCCCGATCCGCCGGCTCGTCCGCAGCGTCGGCCAGGTGGTCGAGGTGTGCTGGACGCAGAACGCCACCAGTGCCGGCTCCAGCGAGACGGTCACGAAACTACTCGCCGCCATGCCGATTCGCTCACCCTCGACCTCGGCACACAGGGCGACCACACCACTGGGATACCGGCCGTATGCGTGCCGCAGGGCGGTCTGGTCGAACGGAGCTGTCGCGGTTGTCATCACACACCTGCCTGGTCGGTGATCGGGGCGGTGAGCACGGCGGCCCAGCGCGTGGCGTAGTCGGCGATCGTCGGGCTCGTCGTGTAGTCGGAGTCGAGCACGTAGAGTCCGGGCGCGGGCAGTGTCGCGCCGAGTTCGCGCAACACGTGTTCGAGGAACATCGGCGCCATCGCGTGCCCGGGGCCGGCACCGAGCATCAGCGGTACCGCCACCACACCCGCGAGTCCGTCGCCGGTCGCGAACTGATCGAGGAAGAGCTTGAGGACTCCCGTGTAGGTGCCCTTGAAAGTGGGGCTGGCGAACACCACGAGATCCGACTCGCGGACGGTGGCGACGGCTGCGTTGACGGCCTGGTCACCCCATCCCATGAGGCCTGGCCCCAACGTGGTCACATCGACGATCTCGTCCGCATCCCGGCCGACCACTGCTGCAGCCAGGATCCGTGCCGCGTCGAGCGTGCGCGATTGCGCTTTGGGATTCCCCGCAACGACGGTTACCTTCACAACTCCTCCTGACGGTGCGTTCATTCTGCGTACGGGAACATTCGACCCGGCCGTCATGTCAGAGGTGAAACCTGCCGGTGGCCGGTTCATTTCGCCGGTTCACACAGCGAAGACCCGCAGGTCACCGACGATGCGGCGCTCCTGCCCGCCGCGATGATGATCCGACGTCCGCGAATCCGCCGACCACCAGAGCCCGTCCGCGGCGCGTACCGCCGGTCGATCACCTCGATGTGTTCTGCCGCGTCGTGGCACGGCCGGGCGGGTCAGGAGACAATGTCGGCGTCATTCCCGCGCGCGATGCGTGGAAAGATCGCAAGAATGGCAACACCCAAGGAGTGGATCGAAGGCGGACGACCGCGCACCCTGCCCAATGCGATCGCACCGGTGATCGCGGGTACCGGCGCCGCGCTGCGTCTGGGCGGGATCGACTGGTGGAAGTTCGTCCTCGCTCTCGTGGTGGCCCTGGGTTTGATCATCGGGGTCAACTACGCCAACGACTACTCCGACGGCATCCGTGGGACCGATGACGACCGCGTCGGACCGATGCGCTTGGTGGGCTCCGGCGCGGCCTCGGCGGCGGCCGTCAAACGTGCGGCGTTCATCTGCTTCGGCATCGCCGCCGTCTGCGGGCTGGTGCTGGCGGTCACGACGGCGTGGTGGTTGATCGTCGTCGGCGCGGTGTGTATTGCCGGCGCCTGGTTCTACACCGGCGGCAAACGACCCTACGGATATGCCGGACTCGGCGAGGTCGCGGTCTTCGTGTTCTTCGGACTCGTCGCGGTGCTGGGCACCCAGTTCGTACTCGCCGACGAGGTGGACTGGGTGGGACTCGCCGCCGCGGTCGGGGTCGGCTCGATCTCGTCGTCGGTGTTGGTGGTGAACAATCTGCGCGACATCCCCACCGATCGCGAGTCCGGCAAGATCACCCTCGCGGTCCGCCTGGGTGACAACAGAACTCGCGTGTTCTACGGCCTTCTCATGTGCGTGCCATTGGTGATGAGCATTGTGCTGGCGTTGATCGCGACACCGTGGGCGCTACTCGGCCTCATCGCCGCGCCGCTGGTGGGCATGGCCTACCGCCCGGTGGCGAAGGGCGCTGTCGGGCCGGGTCTGATCCCGTCGTTGGGGGCGACCGGCCAGGCGATGCTCCTGTGGGCAGTGCTCACCGCCGTCGGTCTCATCGTCGGCTGACAATGTGCGGTGCGGCGTTGCGGCCGTGGCTTCCCGACGGTGGTCTCGGACCCTGACCGGGGGATCCGCCGCCGACCGGAACCTCTGCTGCGGCGGACACCGGGTTAAGTCCGATCCACCATGCCGGCGCCGAGCGACCGGCCGGTAGGGTCGCGCATCATGGCTCGGTCGATGCGCAGAACTCAGTCGGTCCGGACCGGTCGACTCATCGTCGGCTCTGCCGCGGTTGCGCTGTTGGCCTCCACGACGGCCGGGTGCGCCGACATCATCGAGCGGGCGGACTTCGCAGCCGCCCCGTCCGCGCCCCTCAGCACTCCCGGCGACGACGTCTCGACCGCCGCGCCTCCTCCGTCACCCGGCGTGGACGCCAATGCCCGAGCACTCGCAGCCCTCGACACGCTGCCCGTCAAGGGCCGCGCCCCCAAGACCGGGTATGCGCGGGATCAGTTCGGCCAGGCATGGTCCGACGACGTGTCGGTCGACGACGGACACAACGGCTGCGACACCCGTAACGACATCCTCCGTCGCGACCTCGTCTCGGTCTCGCTCAAACCCGGAAGCTGCGCCGTGCAGTCCGGGACCCTGCACGATCCCTACACCGGCACCGCCATCGAGTTCCGACGCGGCCCGTCCTCGAGCGCCGTCCAGATCGATCACCTGGTGGCGTTGTCGGACGCCTGGCAGAAGGGTGCCCAGCAGTTGAGTGCCGAGCAGCGACGCAACCTCGCCAACGACCCTCGTAATCTGCAGGCCACCGACGGTCGCACCAACCAGAAGAAGGGCGACGGAGACGCCGCCACCTGGCTACCTCCGGCCAAGTCCTATCGCTGCGTCTACGTGGCACGGCAGATCGATGTGAAGGGCACCTATCACCTGTGGGTGACGCCCGCGGAGAAGAGCTCGATGGCACGTATCCTCACCCGATGCGGCGACTCGCCGGCAGCCGACTCCGCTACACCGGCCGGTCCACCGCCCGCCCCACCGGCACCCGGAACCACCGGTGACAGCGTCGATTTCGCCAGCTGCGCTGCGGCTCGCGCCGCGGGTGCCGCCCCACTGCGACGCGGCGACCCCGGTTACCGCTCGGGACTCGACGGCGACGGTGACGGCGTGGCTTGTGAGGGGACCTGACACATGCGTCCGGAACGCACAAGAATCCGGTCCGGAACTTCTACTTCTCCCCTGACCTGCACGGACATCGAGAGTTCACTCGTTCGACCTCGGCCACATCGCACTGCGCTGGTTTGATGACGCCGAGCCCCGACATGTGATTCGGGGACCAGACGAGAGGAATTCCCTTGACCATCACCGCGAGTCGGACCCGCTCGGGACCGATACGAGTGCATCTGTCCCGCACCGTGGTCACCAGATTGTCCGCGCTGGTGCTCGTCGTCGGGGTGGCCGTCGGTCTGACCCACGCAACGACCGTATCGGCTCCGGCGCATGCCGACGTCACCGGTTCGATCGCCTCGGTCGGCAAGGTGGTCGCCACGTACACGAAGAACTCGGGCGCCACCGCCTCGGTGAGCGCAGGCGAGTTCGTCGAAAACCAGGCCACCGGTGCGATCGAGGTGGTCGACAGTGCCGGCGCCGTGGCCGCCAGGTTCGTTCCCAAGGTGATCGTCGACGGTGTCGTCACACGCTTGACCGCGACGATCACCAACGGGGGCAAGACGGTGTCGTTCATCGCGGCGAACTCCATTCGAGTCGGGGCCAACATCGCGGCGTTCGGCGTCAATCAGGTCGGCAACGCCGCACAGCGATGCGCAAGCGCCGGACTGATGCCCGCATTGACCGCCACCATCGTCGGCGCCATCACCGCCGGGGTCGGCGGGTTCTTCGCGGGCGGATTCGGCGCGATCCCCGGCGCGGTCGGAGGCGCGGTGTTGAGCGGATTCTCCGGCTTCGGCGCCGCATGCCTGACCGCGGCCGCCAAGGGTGTCGTCGAGGACACACTCAGCGGCGAGATCCCCAAGCAGATCGTCGAGATCCCCTTCGGCTGAACAGTGTTGCCGCACCGCGGCGTGGCCTCCGCTCGGGTGGCCACGCCGCGGTGCGCTGGTTCGGATGACGGCGCGGGTGCCCGCTCCATCGTTTACGGCCGAACCGGCGACCGGTCGGATTCGGAGGGTTCCGCGGACCGTATGAACCCGAACACAGTGCGCACCCAGGACGGCGCCTCGTAGAGGTAGCGTAGGACCGGCAGGTCACGCACGGCCCGCCACAGCGCAAGCGAGGCGGCGACCGCGATCGCCATCACCAGCAGTGGCAGCACCGGACGCACGGCGTCGACGACCGGATTGTCGGCAACCCGGCGCAGCGCGCTGGTGAGAGCACCGATGAAGAGCACATGCGCGACGTAGATGGGCAGCGTCTGGCGCCCCATCCACGCGAGCGGCCGGGCCACCGGCCCCACCCTGTCGATCGTCCTGGCCAACAGGAGGCCCGCGATCAACGCGACGATCGCGAGCACGAACATCGGGCCCGGGACCTCCTCGAGACCGAACCACGTCACGACGACGTATCCACATGCGAAGGCGGCGATCGCCAGCGTCGTCGCCGGCAGACCACATCGTTGCACGGCGGGCAGGATCCGGTCTCGGAGGTGGCATGCCACCAGGAAGAACACGAAGTACTGCAACATGCCGTCGTAGCTGATATTGCCCAGGTCCACACCCGCGAAGAACGGGATCGACACGACCGCTGCGCCGCCGACCTGCAGCCACACCGGAACACGCAGCACGTCAAGCAGTTTCGCGGCGACGAAGAAGACCACGAGGGCGTGCAGGAACCACAGTCCGGTCTGCGGCCACAACGGTGCGATCGCCAGCCGCAGCAGCTTTGTCTCGTCGAGGGGCAGAGGCGAATCCACCAGGTGGAAGAACGCGAACCGGATCACACTCCACAGCCCGAAAGCCCACACCAGCAACGCGAGGCGGCTGCGCCACAGCCGACTCCACGATCTCGCGATCACACTGAGCGCGAACAGGCCGGATGCGAAGAAGAACAGGGGCATCCGGAACACCTTGAACACCTGGTTCACATCGACCCACATGTCGTCGGCAACACCCGCCGCGGTCAGGAAAAGGACCGAATGATAGAGCGCGACAAGGAGAATCGCGATACCCTTCGCGATGTCGACCCAGCGGGTGCGTGCCGAAACAGAAGTCCCCCGACTCATCTCACAATTGTCGGGGGTGGTGGGCGACCTCGCAACACGACGAGGGTGCCGCGCAGCCGAAAGGCCACACGACACCCTCGGTGTCACGGAACGGTCAGACCTGCGCCTCGGTCTCCGGCAGGCTCGCCAGCACGGCGGCCCGGAGATCATCGACGTCGGTGGTGGACTCGATCACCGCACGCGACGCATCGTCGGCGTTGTCGATGATGCCGAGCAGCAGATACTCGGGCCGCAGCCGCTGATCGCCACGTTCACGGGCGATCTCGACGGCCTTGCCGAAGGCCTCCCTGGTCTCGGCCGCGAAGCGAGGGCGCATCCCTCGACCGCGCGGTCCGCGTCGGCCACGGCCGAACTCCCAGGGTCCGTCCTCGGGGCCGAAACCGCCTCGCGGACCGAACGGGCCGAATCCTTCCGGACCGAACCCCTGCGGGCGGAACCCCTCTGGGCCGGCCTCTTCAGGACCGAATCCCTGTGGGCCGAATCCCGGCCGACCGAAACCGCGGCCGCCGGGTCCTTGCGGGCCGAATCCCTCGCGCCCTTGCGGACCGAACCCCGGCCGGCCGAACCCCCGTGGTCGGGGTCCGTGACCCTCGGGTCCGCAACCCGGACCGAAAGCACCCCGGCCACGGTGCGGACCGTGTCCACGACCACGGCCGCCCGGACCGCGTCGACCACGGTCGCGACGTTCGGCCCAGCCCTCGGACAGGTCTTCACCGAACCGACCTCGCACCGCATCGCGTACCTTGTCCAGGTCGATGCCGATGCTGCGCAGTGCTTCTCGGTCTTCTTCGTAGCGCTGCTCCGCCGACTCCTCGTCGGCGGCAGCGGTGGTGTCGTTCTCGTCGTCGTGCTCGGCGTGATACTTCTGGACCACCTCACGGGCACTCGCCAGGGTCAAGCCCTTCTCGGCGAGCAGCGTGAACAGGGGGCTCCGGGCGTTGCAGAGCATGCCCAGGATGATGTGGTCGTTTCCGAGCTGCCGGTGACCCAGGTCGCCGGCCTCCTGCGTGGCGAAAGCCAGCAGCATTCTGTCGTCGCGGTTGAATCGCTCAAACATTGTTCGTCTCTCCTCCCGGCCCGCTGTCGCGGGCCTCGCGGTGTGCATGTTTCTGGTGCACGGCCTGACGGCTGATCTGCAGAACCTCTGCGATCGACTGCCAGCTCCACCCATTGGCGCGAGCGTTGGCCACCTGGACTTCCTCGAGTCGGTCGGCCAGGGTGCGCAGCGCCCGGACAGCGGCCAGACCCCGGGCGGGGTCACTACCTGCCGCGTCGCCTGCGATATCGGCGCCATCGGTGTTCTCTTCGTCGTGCATGATGTCAGGTTATCTTGACGAGTCGTAGGTGTCAAGAATTATTGACGGGCTTGGATCATGGCGTTTGCGTTCCGCTCCGGATCTCGGAGCAAAACGCAAACAACGATCAAGGACGGGAACCACGGTGAGATTGACGGCGTCCAAACTCTCGTGGCCATCGACACCCGGGTTCAACACTTCATTGCCACGCATGACGGGGTCATCACCGCCGCACAAGCCGTCGACAACGGTGTCAGCAGGTCCGGCATCCAGCGCCGACTGGCCTCAGGTGAGTGGATCGGCATTGTCCGCGGCGTGTACATCGCAGCGGACCATGTCCGAACGCCCCGTGTGAGGATGCGTGTGGCGACACTGGGCACAGGCAATGGCGCGTCTCTCGCAGACCACGCGGCCGCCTGGTGGCAGGGGCTCACATCGACGTACCCCCGACAGATCGCCGTCATCACCCCGACGCGTGGACGACACAAACGTGCACCTGCAGGCGTATTGGTGAAATACCGCGCACTCGACCACTGCGACGTCACCGAGTATGACGGCCTACAGGTCACCGCCCCTGCTCTGACCGTCCTCGATGCGGCGCTCACACTCGATGCCAAGATCGTCGACGACGCGTTGCTGCGCGGGATCGTCACTCCACCCCAATTGCTCGAAGCATATACGCGATATGCACATCGCCGAGGCGCATCGGGGACCCGACGGCTGCTCGATGCGATCACATCTGGCGCTCGCTCCGAGGCGGAACGCCTGGCCGTGCGCGTCCTACAAGAAGGCTCGATCACGGGCTGGCGCGCGAATGTGGCCGTAGGGACTCACCTGGCCGATTTCGTGTTCGAGTTCGCGCGGGTCATCGTCGAGATCGACGGGTTCGCTTTCCATCGGGACGCGGAGACCTTCCAACGAGATCGCACCAAACGCAACGCGTGGATCGCCGACGGGTGGACGGTGCTCAACTTCACCTGGCACGACCTCGCTGACCGACCGACAGAAACCTGCACTCACATACGTGCGGTGCTCTAGGCCTTGTTTGCGTTTCGCTCCGGGATGCGGAACGAAACGCAAACACTCACCGACAAAACAGCCGGGACGCACCGTGAGGTGCGTCCCGGCTGTCCGCCGACGTTTCTGCCGCTCAGGCGGCGTAGACGTCGAGTCGCTTCGACTGTTCGATGTCGGAGTAGTGCGACGCGTCGCCCTGCAGGATCTGGCTCTGCTGGCCGTGGATGTCGACCGGGACATCACCGGCAAGGGTGATGCGGTGCAGTTCGCGCTTCTGGTTGCCGAAGTCGGCGATGCCGTAGTGCTGGGTGGCGCGGTTGTCCCAGATGACGACGTCACCGAGGCTCCAGTTCCAGCGGAAGGTGTTCTCCAGCTTGGTGATACGTGACTGGAGGAGCTGGTAGAGGTCACCGAACTCGGAGGCCTTGAGCCCGCGGAACTCCTTGGCGAAGTGTCCGAGCAGCAGACTGCGCTCGCCGGTCTCCGGGTGAACCCGCACGACGGGGTGCAGGGTCTGGTATTCGGTGCTGGTGAACTCCTGATAGTGCTCGGCCTTGGACGCCACGTCGACGCCACCGGTCGGCTCGGTCTGCGTGACGTAGTCGTAGAGGTTGCTGTGTGTTGCCCACAGTTCCTCGACGAGCGCGCGCAACGGCTTCGGCAGCTGCTCGTACGCGGCGACGGTGGATGCCCAGGTCGTCGCGCCGCCATATGACGGCAGCGTCACCGCACGCAGGATGGATGCCTTCGGGATGCGGTCGACGAAGGTGACGTCGCTGTGCCAGCTGTTGGCGGCGCCCTCGATGGTCAGCAGCTGGGTACCGCGTGACGTCACCGTCGGATGCGGCGCCGTCGGCTCGCCGAGCAGCTGCGCGAAGGCGTACTGCGAGTCGTCGTCGAGGTGATCCTGTCCGCGGAACACCACGACCTTGTTGACCGCCAGTGCCAACCGGATCGCCTCGGCCTGTTCGGCGGCCAGGTCTCCGCCCAGGCGCACCTGACCGATCTCGGCGCCGATGTGCTCACCGAGTTTGGTCACGGTGATCCCCGCATCGCGGTAGGCCACCTGTGCCTGCTCGTCGCGTTCAGCGCGATTGTCGATCTGCGCCAGCGTCATCTCGTCACGTCCTCTCTGGATCTTTCTGGGAATCGTTCGGGCGACGACTCCGTTGGAGTTCGAGCCCATTGCATCACTTGATCTTTCGAACATCCCCCGTATAAATCAGGGTGATCGGAAAGTTCAGTCCGCACGTGACTCGGCCAGTTCCTCGATCTCCCGACGCACGGGCTCGGGCACCCGCACCTCCCCCGGCCGATAGGTCACCGCTCGCAATACCGGGCCGAACTCGAACAGACCACGCCGACGACGAAGTTCGGCATCCACCGGGCCGCGCGCGTCGATCCCCACCGAGATGCCGGTGAACGGCGCCATCCCGACGAGTTGGAATCGATTGTCCAGCTTCGCAATCGTCTCGACGCGTCCATCGGCGACCGCCTCCACAACCAGATCCCACCGCACGTCGGGGCTCGCCACGGCGCGCAACAGCACCGAGGTGGTCCCGACTGGCAGAGGCCCCGACGCACGGCTGATCCGCCCGTAGCTGTTGAAGACGAGATGCGCCTGCCCCTGCTCGATGTAGAGCAGGTATCCGCCCTGTGGGTCTCCGTGTGCGACCAGGACTCCTTCGTCGTCGGGCGTCCATCCGACCAGCTCAGCCTCGACCTCGAAGTCGCGGTAGGCGATCAGGCGACTCGACCGATACCTCTCGAGTGTCGGGGTGCCGTTGAGGATCCGCACCGGCTCGCTCAACCGTTGTTCGGCCGGACGACGGCGCACCTGAGCCGCCTGCGAGTCGAACAGCGGAAACACGGTGTTGTGCCAGGCCGCATCGTCCCATGCCGCGGCGAGCTCGGCGACCTTGTCCGGATATTCGGCGGCGAGGTCGCGGGTCTCGGCCGGGTCCGCAACCACGTCGTAGAGCTCCCACTGCGGATCGTCGACCGTAGCCGGGTCGGTGCGCAGCGACAACAACTTCCACCCGTCGCGATAGAAGCCGCGGTGACCACCGAACTCCGCGTACTGCTCGGTGTGCGGAGACCGGGCGCCCCGATCGCGCAACACCTCGGCGATGCTCACCCCGTCACGCTCCTGCGCACGCCGACCGTGCCGGGTCTGCGGCGTCCGCACCCCGGCGAGGTCGAGTAGCGTCGGGGTCAGATCGGTGACGTACGAGAACTCCCGGCGCACACCGTTGTCATCCTGCGCACGCGGCAACCCCGCCGGCCACGATACGACGAAGGGCACGCGCACACCGCCCGCGAAGGTCTGGCCTTTGTAGAAGCGGAACGGCGTGTTGGAGGCCTGTCCCCACCCGCGCGGGTAGTGCACGCCGAGCGCCTCGGTGCCGATCAGTTCCTCATCGTGCGGCACGTCGCGCTCCCAGTCCGACGGCACCGGTCCGTGCACGAATTGACTGAAGTACGAGCGGGTTCCGGCGGGACCGCCCTCGGCCGTGCCACCGTTGTCCGAGGTGAACACGATGATCGTGTTGTCGAGTTCGCCCAGTTCCTCGAGGGTGTCGACGATACGCCCGACGCTCTGGTCGACGCTGTCGACCATCGCCGCGTACACCTCCTGGTATCGCTGGTACCGACGCTGCTCGTCGGCGTCGAGATCGTCCCACGCAGGTGCGTCGTACCCGGGTTCGGTGTTGCGCGCGGCGATCGGTGTGTCCGTGTCGAACAGGCCGTCGGCGACCTGTCGGTCGAACCGCCGCTGCCGTATGACGTCCCATCCCTCGGCGTACCGGCCGCGATACTTCTGCAGGTCGGAGTCCTTGACCTGATGCGGGCCGTGCATCGCGATATGCGCGAAGTAGAGGAAGAACGGTTGTTCGGCATCCTGTGCGCGTAGTGACTTGATCTGTCGCACCGCACGATCGGTGAGATCGTCGGTGACGTAGTAGCCCTCGGGATACTCGCGGACGTCGACCGGAGAGTTGTCGACGGTCAGTTGGTTGGGATGGAAGAACGAGTTGAGTCCCTCGAGTGAGCCGTAGTAGCTGTCGAAACCACGCTGCAACGGCCATGAATCGCGGGTCCGGCCCGGCCCCAGGTTCGCGTCCCGGACCAGGTGCCATTTGCCGATTGCGAACGTCGCGTACCCACTCTCGCGCAGGATCTCCGGCAGCGTGAGCACATCGTCGGCGAGTTCCAGGCGCAGTCCGGGGAACCCGGGATCCGAGTTGGCGACACTGCCGTATCCGGCACGATGCGGGTTGAGCCCGGTGAGCAGCGCGGCACGCGCCGGCGAGCACACCGGCGTGGTGTGATAGTTGCTCAGTCGAAAGCCGTTGCGTGCCAATCGGTCGATGTGCGGTGTGTCGATCTCTGCGCCGAACGGCGACACATCCGAATAGCCCATGTCGTCGATCAGCACCACCACGATGTTGGGCGCGCCCGGAGGTGTCTGGCGTTCGTCGGGCCACCAAGCCTGCGACGTCGAGGTCGTCCTTCCCACCGTGCCGCCGAATCCTTCGTAACCACGGGCATTTTCGGGGAGATCGGCCCCTTCTGGGTCGGTCATCGACAGTTCCTCTCATCAGCGGTCGGATCGCAGGTTCGCCACAGTGGCCGACCCGTCAGCCGGTGTCAATGGTTCGACGCCATCCAAAATTAAGCCGGGTGCTATGGGCGATGTCGTGACAGTGTTCGTGCCCGTGTCCACCAAGCTCATCCGTCACGGCGCCGCCACGGTGACCGCGCTGGTCGCATCGATACTCGTCGTACTGCCGACGGCGGGCTGCCAGTCGGCAGTCGAACAGCAGCGACAGAACGCGGCCGTGTCGCTCGCGCCCGGCGATCCGGTACCCCGCGGCGGTGATCTGCGCGTCGGGGCGCTGCGCGACCTGTCGCCCAAGACCTTCTTGCAGATCGGCACGGGCGGGCTCAACGGACAGGTGGTCGCCAACGTCTATGACACCCTGATCCGTTACTCCCGCGACTCCCTACGGGTCGAACCGGCGCTCGCCACCCGATGGGACCTCGCCCCGGACGGACGGTCGCTGACACTCGATCTCCGCCCGGATGTCACCTTCCACGACGGCCGACCGTTCGTGTCCGGAGACGTCGAGAACTCGATCAAGGCCTACCTCGGCGGTCCGTGGACTCCCCAGTTCAAGAGGACCGCGGGGGCCATCACCACCTTCGACACACGCGATCCACACCGGATCGTCCTGGGCTTCGCCCACCCGTTGAGCAACATCTTCGATCTGCTCGACTCGGCGCCGATCATCGACCAGAACACCCTGCCGCAACTCAAGGCGGGCACGACGTTCAACGGAACCGGCCCATTCCGCTTCACCTCCTGGCAGCCGAACGCGTCACTCCGATTGGAGCGCAACGATCGATACTGGGGCGGCGCACCCCCGCTGGATTCGGTCACCTTTGTCATCGTGCGTGATCAGGAGTCGCTGTACACCCGCCTGCGAACCGGCCAACTCGACGTCGCGGAAGGCCTCAGCTACCACGATCAGCAACTGGCGACGAGCCGCTACGGCTTCACGTCGGTCACCTACAAGGGTGCCGAGGCCCAGGAGTATCTCGGCATCAACGTCGCCAATCCCGCCCTGTCCGACCGCCGGGTACGCACCGCCATCGCCTACGCCATCGACCGGGACCGCATCATCGAGGACGTCTACCGTGGCAGCGGCTACCCGGTGAACGTGCCGTGGCCGAAATGGTCGCCCGCGTATCGGCCCGAACTCAACAACACCTATCGGCGCGACGTCGACAAGGCACGGAATCTCCTTGCCGGAGTCGGCCCGATCCCGACACTGACGCTGGACTATTCGCCCGAGGGAGTCGACGCCGTCGTCGCTCAGATCGTCCAGTCGAACCTGCGTGACATCGGCATCACGGTGCGCCTCATCCCCAACGACCGTACTGCGCAGTCGGCCAAACTCATCGGCGGCAAGTTCGGCGGTCTCTGGTTGTTACAGCATGCCTTTGCACAGTTCACACCGTCGACCCTGGCCGTCTCCGCCTACCCGTTCAACGCCGCGAAGAACTCGTCGAACTTCCGCAGTCCGGCGTATGCGGCGGCGGCGAACGCGGCGTGGACGGTACGCGACGGTGATTCCCCTGCCGCGCTGGCGGCGTATCGACAGCTCGACGACGTGTGGCTCAAGGACCTTTTCCTCGTCGAGATCGGCGTCATCCTGCAGAAACTCACCACATCCAGTGCGGTCGGGAACATCGACTGGGATCGACGAAACCAGATGCACCTGGCAGACACCTACCTGTCCACCAAGAGAAAGCAGCGCACGTGACCGGATATCTGCTGCGGCGCATACCGACTGCCGTCATCGTGTTGGTGGTCGCATCGCTACTGATCTTCGCCGTCCTTCGCTTGATCCCCGGCGGCCCCGAGGTCGCATTGGCCGGCCCCGACGCGTCACCCGAAGCCCTGGCCCACCTGCGCCACGAGCTGGGACTCGATCGCAGCTTCGTCACCCAGTACTTCACCTGGCTGGCGGGTGTGGTCACCCTGGACTTCGGGCAGAGCTATCAGGTCGGCGGCGACATCGGTGATCTCATCGGCTACGGCTTGCTCAACACCATCGTGCTGACCCTGTCGGCGCTGGTCATCGCCGTCGTGCTGGCACTCGCACTCTCCCTTGCCGCAACCATTTTCGACAACAGGTACGTCAATGCCCTGCTGACCGGGGTGAATGCCGCGGCCATCGCGCTACCGACGTTCGTCGTCGGCACCATCCTGATGTTCGCATTCGGTGTGCGCCTTCAATGGCTGCCGGCCGGCGGCATCCCGCCCAACGGGCTCGGCGACAGTCTGTCGATCACCGCGCAGTTCCTGCTGCTGCCTGCCCTGACCCTCGGGCTACCCGCGGGCGCCATGCTGGCACGATTCCTGACCGAGGCGCTGCGCACCGAGCTCCGGCAACCATATGTCGTGACGGCACGCTCACTCGGCGTCTCCCGCACCGCGATCGTCTTGAAGCACGCCCTGCGAAATGCATTGCCTCCCACGCTCACCGCACTCGGTCTCATCGTCGGCGCGTTGCTCGGCGGCGCCGTTCTCGTGGAGGCCATCTTCGGTTGGCCCGGTCTGGGACTTCTCACCCAGGAGGGCATCTTCGCCCGCGACTACCCACTGGTCCAGGTGCTGGTCCTGTTGTCGGTCACCGTGTTCGTGGTGATCCAGCTCCTCGCCGACATCCTGCACGCCTGGCTCGATCCCCGAATCCGATTGGCAGGTGCCTCATGACCCAACGCATCGCGGACACAGCGCGCGGCACCGATGTCGATGCCCCGGACACCGACCCGGTCGTCGCACCGGGTCTCATCCCCGAGACGCCTTCCGACAAGGAGGTGCGTCGGTCACGGACACCACTGTGGCGCAGTCTCATCGCCGGGCCGGGTCTGATCGGAACCGTCCTGATACTCCTCGTGGTGCTACTCGGAACCCTGGGGCCTCTGCTCACGCCTTTCGGTGCAGACGAGCAGATCGACGGGGCCTACCTCCTCGGCCCGAGCGCCGACCATTGGCTCGGCACCGACGACGTCAACCGAGACCTCGTCACGAGGGTCCTCTACGGCATCCGGATCGACCTGCTGATCATCTTCATCGCGGTCCCCATCGGCGCGATGCTCGGCACGCTGATCGGGCTGTCGTCGGTTGCCCATCCGGCGAGCGACGTCATCGCCCAGCGCGCATTCGACATCATCCTGGCCTTCCCGGCCCTCATTCTCGGCATCACCCTCACCGCGATCCTGGGTCCGGGGGCCGTGACCGTGGGCATCGTCATCGCCATCGCCGAGATCCCCGTCTTCGGCCGCCTCACCCGAACCGCGGTCCTACGCATCCGGGAGATGCCCTATGTGGAGGCGGCGCGGGTGAGTGGGGCTTCGACGAGTCGTGTCCTGCTGCGGCATGTGTTGCCGAACTCGTTGGAGGCGTTGGCAGTTCAGTTCGCGTTGTCTCTGTCACTGGCTGTCTTCATCGAGGGTGGGTTGAGCTACCTCGGTATCGGTGTGAACGCCCCGACGCCATCACTCGGCTCGATCCTCGCGGCCGGAAACGGCTATCTGGAGACCAACCCCTGGTTCTCCATCGGCCCCTTGCTGGTGATCTCGGCACTGGTGCTGGGGTTCTACCTGGTGGCCCAATCCATCTCGCGCGACCGGAGGAACATCCGATGACCGACACGGCCACCGACCACACGGCACCGGCCCTGCAGGTCGACGATCTGCGGGTCACCTTCGACTACCCGCGCCCCGCGGTCGCCGGGATCAGCCTGCGTGTCGATCGTGGCGAGATCCTCGCCCTCGTCGGTGAATCCGGGTCCGGTAAGACCATCACCGCCCGCGCAGCGATCGGCCTGCTCCCGGACACCGCGACCGCGACCGGGTCGGTGACCGTCGACGGCACACAGGTGCTGGGCTGCGACGACAAACAACTCGACGCGATCCGGGGCCGTCGGGTCGCGATGATCTTCCAGGAGCCGCAAACCGCACTGAACCCGGTGCAGACGATCGGCTGGCAGCTCCGTCAGGCCCTCCGAGCGCACGGCCGGATCTCCCGGGCCCGGGCGCGGCGGCGGGCCGTCGACCTTCTGCAACTCGTCGAGATCCCCGAACCCGAGATCCGGGTCGATCACTATCCACACCAGTTGTCCGGCGGCCAGAAGCAGCGGGTGGTGATCGCTCTCGCTCTCGCCAACGATCCGGTGCTGCTCCTCGCCGACGAACCGACCACCGCACTCGACGTCTCGGTCCAACGCGAGATCCTCGATCTGCTCGTGCGTCTGCGTGACCGGACGAACGCCGGAATCCTGCTCATCACCCACAACCTCGGCGTCGTCGCCGACATCGCCGACCGCGTCGTGGTGGTGCAGCTGGGCGAGGTGGTCGAGTCCGGCGATGTCTACGAGATCTTTGCCAATCCCACCGAGCCGTACACGCGTCAGTTGCTCGCAGCGGTTCCTCGTCTACCCACCGCCGACGACTCCGCGGGACCGTCGCCCGAGCACACCTCCGTCCCGCCGGCGCCCCCTGCGGCCGAGGTCGACGCGATCACCGTGGCGCATGCAGGCCGTTTCGGTGCCGCACCGCACACCGCGCTCTCGAACGTGTCCTTTGCCGTCCAGCGTGGGGAGGTCCTCGGCGTCGTCGGCGAATCAGGTTCGGGAAAAACAACATTGGGCCGCGCGATCGGCGGGCTCATCCCGTGCAGCTCGGGCCGCATCCTGATCGACGGACGAGACCTCGCATCGATCTCCCGCACCGAGTTGCGTGACGTGCGGCGTCGCGTGGCGTTCGTCCCGCAGGATCCGACCGCCTCGCTCGATCCGCGTTTCACCGTCGCCCAATCGATCCGGGAACCGCTCGACATCCAGCGCAGCGGCTCGCCTGCCGAGCGGGACGCACGAGTCGCGGATCTGCTGTCTGCGGTCCATCTCCCCCGGTCGTTCGCACACCGGCTGCCGCATGAACTGTCGGGAGGTCAACGGCAACGGGTGGCGCTGGCCAGGGCCCTCTCGGCCGACCCCGACCTGCTGATCGCCGACGAACCGACCAGCGCGCTCGATGTGTCGGTCCAGGCCAAGGTCCTCGAGCTCTTCGCCGAGCTACAACGCGATTTCGGTTTCGCGGCGATCTTCATCAGCCACGATCTCGCGGTCGTCGAGCAGGTCGCCGACCGGGTTCTGGTCCTGCGGTCGGGGCGTGTCGTCGAAAACGGCACCGCACGTACGGTTCTCACCACGCCGTCGGACCCCTACACCGACGAGCTCGTCCGTGCCGTCCCCTACCCGGATCCGGTCATCCAACGGCGACGGCGGGCAGCCCCTGCGACCTCCGTGTAGCGGCGGTCGACCCCTCGCCGACGGTCTTCCACGTGGCGTGCACGGTGGTCATCGTAGGATTCCTTGTGCCGCAAGCGGTCATCGCGCCGGGACGTGGCCCGGCTAGGGCGTGTATCGCACCCAGTCCACGACCATCCGCGCCGGGAAGTCCGTGGCTTCCGAGACCGCACCCGGCCAGCGCCCACCGACGGCGAGATTCAGGATCACGTGCATCGGTTTGTCGAAGACCCATCTGGCCTTCGACGGAATCGTCGACGGCGTGTAGACACTCACGATCCGATTGTCGATGGCCATCGCGATGACCCCCGGTCCGCGATGCACCGAGTAGGTGTGGAAACCGTCCCCGGGGTCGCCCCAGAACCTTCCGGAATCGGTTTTCTGCCAATGCTTTCCGGAGATCGTGGGACCGTGCAGAGCACTGTGCCACGACGCACCTTCGTTGATGAACTCCATCACGTCGATCTCGCCCGCGGCCGGATAACCGACCCGATCGACATCGGAACCGAGCAACCAGAACGCGGGGTGTAGGCCCTTGCCGGTCGGCACCTGGATGCGCGCCGACAACGTGCCGGTGATGAACGAGAACTTCCCGCCGGTGCTCAACCGCGCCGAAGTGATCGTGTTCCCCGACTTCCGCGCCTCGATGACGAGGTTCCCCTTGCCGTCGAGACGGGAGTTCTTCGCCGCGTTGGTGTAGATCTGCCGTTCGTTGTTACCCCAGCCGCCGCCGCCCACGTCGTATCCCCAGATCGAGCGGTTCACGCGGGAACCCGCAGGACCGGAGAACTCGTCGGCGACCGACGCGGCGGCGTGGGCGGTGGGGGATGTCGGGGTCGCCATGAGCCCCACCCCGACCGTCAGCGCGGTGACCGCGCCCAGCATGCGCGTCGTAGGTGTCATCGTGTGCTCCCCTCAGTTCGCCAGTCGGGATGCTCCCCGGCCGGATGTTTCGCCGTCGGCTCCGTCGTCGGTGAGGCTCTGCGAGCGTGGTGGGATCGCCGCGCCGACCACCCGTCCACGTGCGTAGCCGAATACGGTGACCAGGGCACCGGAGACGATCATGGCGAACTGGGCACCGAGGTCTCGACGCCCGCGCGCGCCGACGATCACGTCGGCCACCGCGCCCGGACCCCGGATGAGTCCCCACATCCGGTACACCAAGCCGCGCGGCAACACTCGCGCGGTGTACGTACGTTCGCTGGACAGACCGTCGGCGCTGCCGACGAGCCCAGAGACCGCCGCCTTCGAGATACCTTCGGCATGGCAGCGCCGAAAAAAGTACCGTGGCTCGATCCGGTCGTCGGTGACGCGGTGCGACACCGACATCTGCGGGTCATAGATCATCCGGGTCCCGGCGTATAGCTGGGCTATGGCGATGCACAGCTCGGTCTCCTCGCACCCCAGCGGAATCCTGCCGACGCGGCCGAGCCCGGTGTGGAAGCCCCCGGCGGCGAGGATGTCGTCGCGGCGCAGAGACATGTTGGCGCCGATGAAGTTCCGAACCGGGCCGGCTTGCTCCGGCTGACCCGGATAGCTACATCCGACAACCCAGTCGAACTCCGCTGGGAACCAAGCAGGACGCGCCCCGCCCGGCCACCGTGGTCGCGCGCCACCGCCGACACCGCGGACCGCGGGGTTGTCGTACCGAGCGACCATGTGGCCGAGCCAACCCGGGTCTGCAACGGCATCGTCGTCCAGAAAGGCCACCACCGCCGCCTCGGCCGCGACGACGCCGGTATTGCGGGCACCCGACAGTCCGCGCGGCCCGGAGTTGGCGATCACCCGCACCGGCGTCGTCGGCTGCACACGACGGACGAAGTCGCGCAGGTCATCTCCGAGCTCGTCGTTGTGGTCGGTGACGACGATCAACTCGGCAGGCAATTCGTCTTGTTTCACCACAGAAGTGATGGCAGCGCAGATATCGTTCCAGCGCCGGTGCGTATACGCACAGACGACGACACTGACGTCGCTGGATTTCATGGACCCCGATTCCATGGTTTTCGAGTATGCCCTCCAGAACGGTTCTTCCCAATGGACGATGCGGGCGAGTGAGAGCAATCACACCGACGTGTGCGATGGGACCGAGACGTCAATGATGAACTGGTCGATGCACCAAAGATGCTGGCGGAACGCCAAATCCACATCCCCGAGCGACCATCCGTGTTACCCGGAGTTCAAATGCCGTTAACTGCAGCCCGGCTGCATCCCTTGCATCCTTCTGGTGATGCGTACACGATTGGCGCACGGGACATCGTCGTTCCGCACCCACTGACCGACATTCATTTTTCGGGGGAAATGAGAATGCGGATACAACATCCTGATGTCACCGTGGTCATCCCTACGCGGAACGAGGCCAAGAACCTCCCGCACGTCGCGCGCCGTATGCCCGACGGGATCGCCGAGATAATCGTCGTCGACGGCAACTCCACCGACGACACCAAACAGGTCGCGGGCTCACTCTGGCCGCGCGCACGCATCATCGACCAGACGCGCAAAGGCAAGGGCAATGCGTTGGCCTGCGGGTTCGCCGCTGCCCGCGGACAGATCATCGTCATGATCGACGCCGACGGCTCGACCGACGCCGCCGAGATCCCGATGTTCGTCCAATCACTGTGTGATGGAGCAGATTTCGCGAAGGGTTCGCGCTTCACCTATCGTGGTGGCAGTTCCGACATCACCCGATTACGCCGACTCGGAAACCTCGGGTTGAACACGATCGTCAACCGTATGTACACCGCCGCGTTCACCGACCTGTGCTACGGGTACAACGCCTTCTGGCGACACTGCCTACCCATCATCGGACTGCCCGATCCCGCTCTCGGAGCCCCGCAGTGGGGCGACGGTTTCGAGGTCGAGACCCTGATGAACATACGGGTCGCTCAGGCGGGACTTCGCATCGACGAGATCGCGAGCTACGAACGCGATCGCATCCACGGCGAGAGCAATCTGAATGCCGTGAGCGACGGAATCCGTGTGCTACGCACCATCTTCGACGAGCGTTCTGCCCGATCACAGCCGGATCGATCCGCATCGGACGGGACCTTCCGAGAACGGTTCGCGGCGTCGCTGCCCGGACCGGACCTCACCGCGCAGGCGGGTCAGTCAGCCTGAAAGGCATTCTCGTGGAGAATATTTCCACGACGCCACCTCCTTGCCGGCACCACACGCTGCGGGTCCTGGTCCTCGACCAGGGCCCGGGCCTGTGGGGAGCACAGCAGTATCTGCTGCGTCTGCTCCCCCTGCTGGCCGAGGCCGGCGTCGAACTCACGCTCGCATGCCCACCGGAGCTCGAGCAGTACGAACACTGGCGGTCGCGGGGCCTTCCCGTGATCCCGTTGGCACTGCCCGTCTCCCGGTCCATCCGAGCAAACGGACGGATCAGCGCTCGGCGACTGGTATCCGAGATCGGCAGGTCTGCGGCCATGCCGAAGGCAGTCGCGCGTACTGCGGTCGACGGCGGTTTCGACATCGTGCTCGCCAACTCGCACTGGACCCATCTCGATGCCGCGATCGCCAGTCGCATAGGTGGGCCGCCCACGGTACTGACGTTGCACGAGACCACCATTCCCGGTGTCGGCCGTCGTATGCGCGACGTCGCGGTACGGGCGGCCGAGCACACGATCGCGGTCAGCGAGTCGGTTGCCGACACCGTCGGGCGCGGCGTGCGCCGACGGGTCTCGGTGATCCCGAACGGGGTCGACACCGAACGTTTCGCACCTGCCGACGCAGCGCGACGCCGGTCGGTGCGTGCCGAGCTCGGAGTGCCCGACGATCGTCGAATCGTCCTCGCCGCCACCCGACTCGACCCGACCAAACACATCGAGGACCTGGTGACCCTCGCCGAACAGCTCGGCGACTCGGTCTCGGTACTGATCGCGGGGACCACCAGTGTGCACGCAGACTATGAACGCGATGTACGCGCGCAGGCCGCACACCTCCCGATGGAACGGCTTCGATTCCTCGGAGCGCGCACCGACGTCGACCGACTCCTGTGTGCTGCAGACCTGTTCGTCCACACGGGGCTCGTCGAAGGCATGCCCCTCGGTGTCGTCGAGGCACAGTCCGCGGGTGTACCGGTCATCGCCTACGAGGCCGCCGGGGTCAGGGAGGCGGTGCTCGACGGCCGTACCGGTCTCGTGGTGGCGCCGCGTGATACCGCCGGACTGATCGACGCCGGCCGTCACATACTCGGATCACCTGTCGTACATGACGATTTCGCTCTTGCGGCCCGACAGCACGTCGTGGAGCGACATCGCTTGACCGACCAGGCGGTCGCCAACGCGCGCCTGCTCCGTTCGGTACACCGATCGGCAACCGGCTCGCGTCCCACAGGCGTCGGTGCGATGTGACGTCTCCACAACCGGTGGCCGCGCCCCCCGATCTCGATTCACCCGCGGTGGGCGTCCGAGATCGTCTACGCCTCGCCTTGTCCGGATCGATCGCCATCGACTCGATGGCCTTGATCACCACGTCCGTCTTGACCGCGGTGACCGGGATCGTGTTCTGGACCGTGGTGGCACGGTTGATCCCACCACACGAGCTCGGTGTGCAGACGGCCCTGCTCTCGTTGATGACCACGGCCGGAACCGTCGCCGCCTCCGGCCCGGGCAACGCGCTGACCGCGATGATCCCCGCGACGCCTGCGCGTCACCGGCGCATGTTGCTGCGCCGAGCCCTCGTCACCGTCGTCGTCACCGCCGGTGTGTGCGGGATGGTGGCGGCCGCCCTGGGCGCCTCCACCATCGACGGACCCCCGCCGGCTGCCGCAGTCGCACTCGTCCTGACCGGCGCGTTCGTGATGGCCTTCTTCGCGTTGAAGGACACGGTGCTGACAGCGTTGTCGTCGGCGCGGAGGCTACCCGCGCTCAACATGGCAGCGGCCGTGGTCAAGATCGGCCTCGTGCCGGTCCTGGTGATGATCACCTTTCCGCAGACCGCGGTGATCGCGACCCTCGGATCATCGGTGCTCGCGATCACCGTGGCCGTGGTTCTCATCCGACGCTCGATGGAGCTCGAGGTCCCGGCCGAGCGGTTCGTCCGCGACCACGACGGCAGACAACTCGTCGGGTTCGCGCTACGGGACGGCTCGGCGAGCCTGATTTCGATGGGGCCCTTGCTCGGCGCGCCGTTCCTCACCACCTGGCTGGCCGGACCGGTGCAGGGCGCGATCCTGGCGTTGATGTTGCCGATCTCCCAGGGTTTGGACTACGTCACCATCGGGACGGCGACTGCGCTCACCAAACACCTTCCGACCGCTGCGAATCCGGCGCGGATGGTGGCCAGGATCTGGGCGATCACCCAGGCCGCCGTGCTCGGCGTGGCAGTCCTGGTGCTGTTCGCCTTCTCCCCCGTCCTGTTCCGGTTCTTCGGCCACGACTACGACCACACCGTGCTGTGGACGACGCTCGCCCTGTTGTGTGTGGGATCGATCGCCCGTGTTCCCTTCGTCACCTGGGCGGCGATGCTACGGGCGACCCTGGCCACCCGCACCCTGCTCGTCACCAACCTCTCCATGAGCGCACTCTCGGTGCCGGTGCTGGTGATCTGCACAGACAGGTGGGGTGCTCAGGGCGCCGCCGCCGGCCTCGCGGTGGGTTCGGCGCTCCTCGGCGTCGTGGGTGCCCTGCAACTGATCGCCAACCGACGACGAGCGCGACGAGACGCGGCGTCATCCGAGACGGAGGTACTTCGTTGAGCAACGACGACTGTCTTGTCGAAGATGCACCACACATCGTGCTGGTCAATGCCTGGCATGACGACAACAAGGGTGACTCGGCGATCACGGCCGGGGTGATCCGACTGGCGGAGAGCGCGTTTCCGGGCAGCTCCCTGACGGTTGTCGGGCTCACCGAGGGCGCGGCCGCCACCGCAGACGGGATGCGTCACGTCGCGCGGGCTCACCCGCGGGTCCAGACGCTGCCGATGCCCATTCCGACCGAGTTACGCGGTCACGACCACGCGACGCCCGCGATCGACGTTCCGATCTGGTTGGGGCGCTTGGTGGCACCGACATTTGCCGCTCTTCGCGGACGGCCACATCGAGGCTACGCACGCATCTTCGCCGACGCAGATCTGGTGATCGGCGTCGGTGGTTCCAATCTGTACACCGACACATCCGTCCACCCGCTGGTCAGCATGGCCCGACTGTTCACCCTGTCCGTTCCGATCCAGACCGCAGGCCGACTCGCGATCCCCACCGTCCTCCTCGGTCACACCCTGGGCCCGTTTCCGTCGTCCCGCCCGGTCACCGCCCGAGTCGCGCGGCGGATGCTGCACGGTGCGGATGTGACCGTGGTCCGAGACGGTGCATCGCTGCAGACCGCGGACGTGCTCGGACTGCCCAACGCCGAACTCGCCCCGGATATGGCTTACGCGATCGAACCGGTGGTCTCCGAACGCGTTTCGACCATCATCGACGACCAGCCCGCACCGATGCACCGGACGGTGGTGGTCGCCATGCGGTCGCATCCGTCGTTGGGCGCCGACTCCGATGCCCGTGTCTGTGACGAAGTGGTCCGCGCCGTCACCGAGTTGCGCCGAGGTGGTCTCATCGACCATGTCCTCGTGGTGGCGCACACGCTGGGGCCCACAGAGATCGAGGACGACCGACCCATCTCCCGGACGCTGACCACGATGCTCGCGGAGCAGCGGGTACCCGCCACCTATCTCGATGCCGATCTGGGACCCGAGGAACTCGCGGGTCTCTATGGTCGCGCGGCTGCGATGATCGCGGTTCGTCTGCATGCCGCGGTGCTCGCCATGCTCTCCGGTACACCGACTTTCGCCATCGCCTACTTCTCGTCCAAGTCGGCCGGTGTGATGACGAGCGCCGGACTGGCCGACTGCGTCGGTGAGTTCGCCGACGTCACCGCCAACGAGATCGTCGGTGCGCTGGAACCGAGAATGACCGATCCGGGCTGTCGCAAGAGACTGGCACGCACCAGTCGCGAGCACCGGGATCACCTGATCTCCCGTGCTGCCGAATGGCTTCGAGGAGCCCGGCCACACAACAGGATTCGTGAGAGAACAGCAGACAGGGGTAGCAGATGACCACAGCGATCAGTACAGGGGCGCCGGCGTGAAGATCGACGTACTGCAGCCGGTGCTGCCTTCCGATGCACCGACCGACACCGCGGAGTCGCGGTGGGTCGGTGAGATCCAGGCGCACGACGAGTTCGCGGACACCGTGTCGTTGAAGAACGGCGCCGGCTATCAGCGGGCCCGGCTGCTCGTCCGCGACGGGACTTCCGTTCGCGGGTTCATCGAGGTCGGCGTGGAAGACGCGACGGTACTCGGTCGCGAGGTGGCCCGTGAGGCCTCACGGTTACCGCACGTCGGGACCGCGAACGACTCCGCGAACACAGTCGTCGCCGCGTCGGTGGTGTTGTGCACCCGAGACCGGACCGACGAGGCCAAACGCGTCATCGATTCCCTGCTGTCCATGGATCATCCGGATTTCGAGATCGTCGTCGTCGACAACGCTGCGTCGTCACTGGACACCTGGCGGTATGTCGACGGCCTCGGCGATCCTCGCGTACGGGTGGTACACGCCTCCGTGCCCGGCCTCGCGGCCGCGCGCAACCGTGGTCTCGAGGAGGCGCGGCGCGAGATCGTCGCGTTCACCGACGACGACGTCGTGGTGGACCGTCATTGGCTGACCTGTCTCACCCGGGCATTCACCGACGATCCCTCCGTCGCGTGCGTCACCGGGTTGGTACCCGCAGCCGAGCTGCGGACAGCCGCGCAGATGACCTTCGAGAACCGTGTCGGCTGGTCGACGTCGGTGCAACGTCGGACATATCGGCTGTCGGACAAGGCCATACACGGTGACCTGTTCCCCTTCCGGGTCTCCGACTACGGCACCGGCGCCAACTTCGCCGTGCGGCGTTCGGCCGCCATCGCGCTGGGCGGATTCGACGAGGCGCTGGGTGCCGGATCGCCGACCAAGGGCGGAGAGGACATCGACTGGTTCGTCCGGACTCTCGTCGCCGGCCACACGCTGGTGTTCGAGCCGGACGCCGTCACATGGCACCAGCATCGCGAGGACGACGCTGCGCTGCTGTCCCAAGCACACGGATACGGGCTGGGATTGGGGGCATGGATCACCAAGGTGGCGTTGGATCGTCACCTCGCCCCGCTCGCGCTGGCGCGGCTGCGCCACGCGACGGGGCACCTGGTCACTTCGGTGAGCAGGCGGTCGGTGGGGGTGTCGCAGGCTGCCCCGGCGGACTCGACGGGGGTCGCCGGGGCCGCCCGTGCCGAGGTGAGCGGCCTGTTGGCCGGCCCTCGCGCCCTGCTGACAGCGCGCGCCCAAGGCCGAAAGTCCGCACCGTTCAAACGCTTCCCGGCGGCGGATCCGGAGGCACCGGTCTTCGCGGCTCGCCCGATCCGAGGGGGACGACCATCTCCACACTGACCGAACCGATCTCTGTCGCGACCACCGCGGAGATCCCGATCCACACCCGAGCCCGAGGGCGACAGATCGGTCCGCTGCTGACGACACTGTCGGGCATTCTGGCCCTCGCCGGGATGATCCCGGCCCTGCCCGCCGGTGTGCGTGTCCTGTTGCTCGCACCGATGGTGTTGGTCGGGTTGGGAATTGCGGCGACGTGGCCCTTACACATCCCCACCCACTTGCGGTTCGCTCTGTACCCGTCGATCGGTCTCGCCGCGCCGATCGGTCTCGCCACATGTCTGTTGTGGCTGCGCAGTTACTCCGCTGCCGGGATCACCGTGACCTTGGCCGTCATCTGCGTCCTCTCCGGCACGATCGGATCGTGGGTGTACCGCGACGACGGGCCGTTGCGAGACGAATTCGGCCACAGTGTGTTCCGACTGCGGCTGACCTTGCGGTCGTTCTCGTCGGTGCGCACCCGCGCGCTCATCGTGCCGGTGATCATGTGGATCGTCGGACTCGCACTCCTCGCCGGCGAGGACGTCGGCCTGTTCGGCCTGATGTTCACCCCGGGAGGCGTGCTCGTCGGCGCTGCCGTGGTGGTGACCGTCGCGATCTTCGTGGCATGCGTCGTCGCCGGCGACACCGCGGGTGCGGTGGCCGCGATCGCCACCACCATCGGGTTCATCCGGCTGCCCGTGTCGATCCTCACCCAGGTGCCGATCTACGCATGGACCTACAAACACGTCGGACTCGTCGATTTCGTCTCCGACACCGGCGCGCTGCCACCGTCATTCGTGGACATCTACACCAGGTGGCCCGGATTCTTTGCGGGAGCAGCATGGTTCGGCTCCACCACCGGTGTCGACCCGGTCGACGCGGCGCACTGGTTCGCCCCGGTGATCCACGTCTTGATCGCAGCCGCGATCTGGAGTCTTTCTCGCTCGCTCGGTGTCTCGGTACGCGCAGGCCTGATCGCGGTGATGTGCGCCGAATTGGTCAACTGGGTCGGGCAGGACTACTACTCGCCCCAGGCGGTGTCGATGATCCTGGCGATCACCATCATCGCTCTGTTCGCCGGTTCCCGAAGTGCCACCGCCGCGGCGTATTTTGCGATTCCGCTGGTCGCCGTGCTGGCATGTACGCATCAACTCACCCCGGTGTGGGTACTGGGTTGCGCCGGGATGCTCACGCTGATCAACCGGGTACGTCCGATCTGGCTCGTCGTTGCATGCGCAGCGGTGTGGCTGGCCTACTTTCTGCCCCGGATGTCGTCGGTGATGAAGTACGGCCTGTTCACCGGTTCGAATCCGTTGAAGAATGCGAAGACGAACATCGGCTCGGCGACAGGCGATTCTGCCGCTCGAACGTTCACCGAGACCGTCGACCGCGGAGTCGCGTTCGCGGTCTGGGTGTCGGCCGTCGTGGCGTTCCTGTACTTGTGGCGTCGACGCAAACACGATTGGGCCCTGCCCATCGTCGCTTTCTCACCGGTGCTCCTGCTCGTCGGCCAGAGCTACGGCGGCGAGGCCATCTTCCGGGTGTTCCTGTACTCGCTTGTCGGGTGTTCGATCCTGGTGGGTGTCGCCCTCTCCGAGGTACTGCCGGATCGAACGAGCTCCGAAACCACTCGGACTCAGCGGTTTCCGCGGCTGCGATCGGTGATCGTCACCGTGGCCGTGAGCGCGGTCGCGGTGGGGGCGTTGCACGGCTACTACAGCGGTTGGGCCTACAACGTGATCACACCGTCGCAGGTCCAGTTGAGTCGGCAGATGCTTGCCGAGGCGCAACCGTCCACCGTCATCGTGCGCATGGCACCGGCCGGGTGGCCCGAACGACCCAGCGGAGACTACGTGCGGATCGCCGAAGCGAACCCGGGATACGACCGCCCCCTCGTCTTTCTGAAGAACTCGTTGTCGCGCGGGTTCCCGACAGACGAAGACCTCGACTTCCTCAACAACCTGGGGCGTTTCGCGGGTGGCGGCTTCTATCTCGTCCTACCACGCCAGATGTCGGTCTACAGCGACTACTTCGGCTACTTCCGACAAGGAGCCATCGAATCGCTGATCACCCGTCTCGACCGGGAGCCCAACTGGGTACGCACCCACGACGATCCGGACACCATCATCTTCCGCTATGAGCACCAACCGACGGCGAGCGAACCATGGTGAGCGTCTATCCGAAGAGACGTGTCGATCATCGGGTTCAGGCCGTCACCCCGACATTGTTCGACGCGGCCGCCGGAGCTTCTCGGGTCATCGTGAGCATGGGGCCGCTGACATTGCCGACGACACCCCAACTCACCGCGGAACTCGTTCGGCTCGCGGGGTTGTCGCGGGGCAATCGTCTCGGTTTGCGACGTGTCCCGCGTGCGCGGTGGCGATGGGATCCGGACGGCCTGGTCGACGAGGTCCTGGAGTGGTCGGAATGCTTCCCCGGCACCGAGAACCTCGACATCGCCGAGAAACTGACGCTGTTGCGGCGCACCACCCCGACACCGCAGGGCCTGCGTGTCTATGTGGCGGGAGAGCACTTGATCACCGATGTCTCGCACGCCGTGGTCGGCGGTGTGATGGTGGTCCGTCTGTGGCTGTATCTCAGTGTGTGCAGCTCGCACCCGACACCGCGATGGACATCGACCACGCCGCAGCGTCCACACCTCGTGTGGATGTTGTTGCGCCATCTGGCCCTACGGCCACAGAGCGTCGTCATGCTTGCTGCTGCGGGCCGGCGACGGCCAGTCGCGGCCCCGTGTGAACGTCCCTCGCGTCCATCGAACAGCGAGCCCATCGCGAGCGCCCGGCCCCGGGTCAGCGAGCCCACCAGCGTGACGAACGGCCCGCCGCAGCCGATGCCGACCACTCTCTCGGCTCAGATCGATGCCGACCGTCGTGCGGCCCTACAGGCCTGGCGTGACGCACACGCGTCGTCGTGCTCGATGGCGGTGGTGCTGATCACGGTTCTCACCCGCGCATTCCACACCGTCGGAATCCCGCTGGCGCCTTGCGTACACGTGGTGGTGGACGCCTCGCGGTACGACCGACGTCTGTCCGGCTACCTCGGCAACATGGCGGTGGGTCTGAACCTTCCGTTCGCCCCGCCGCACGACCCGCGGGCGCTGCAGCACGAACTCGCCGGCGCGATGTCCTCCGGCCGACCACTGGCTGCCATGCTCGCGATCTCGCTGGGCGAGTTGATGGCTCGGCGTCGCCAGGCCGATGGTGCCGACGGCGTCGAACTGCAGTCCACCGGACTCAGCACACTCTCGTTCAGTCATCTTCTCGGCCTCGACGACATGCCGGACGGCCACTGGATCGGCGGTTTCGACGCCCACCAGTTCACCGCGGTGAGTGACCCGGTCGACGAGCGCGGCATCGCGCTGCTGACACCCAAGATGCGTGACCGCTATGACATCTCGGCATCTTTCGACGAACGTTTCCACGATCCGGAGACCGTCCGGCACGCCCTCGACCTGGCCGCCTCGAACCCGGTGGCCCTGCTGACGTCGTCGACCGCCGTGGACTTTGGAGAACCCTCGTGATCACTCGACTCGCCCTCCGACCGGTGCAGGCCGCGCGCCGCCACGTCCGAGCATTGTTCCACTCCCCCAATGGTGATCACCGCGCCTCCGGTTGGGTGGCCTTCGGTACGATCGCGGTGAGTGTGTTGCTGGTGTTCACGGGAATGGACGCGGCGGCCAACGGAAAGCTGCAGTCCAACGATCTGCTCAAACTGCAGACGGACATGGGTCTCGTCGCCGCCGACGATTTCAGCGGCCCCCAGGGCACCGTGCCGAGCGCTCGGATGTGGAACATCCGGACCGGCGGGGGCGGCTGGGGCAACGACGAACAGCAGATCTACACCGACGCACCGGAGAACGTATCGTACGACGGGAACGGCAACCTGCAGATCACCGCACGCGGTGACGGTACGAAGATCACGTCGGGCCGCATCGACACGCTCGGCAAGCTGGACACCTCCACCGGGTTGATCGCCGTGCGGGCCAAGATGCCCGAGGGGCAGGGCATTCATCCGGCCATCTGGATGCTCGGGTCCAGCATCGACGTCGTCGGCTATCCGGAATCGGGCGAGATCGACATCTTCGAACAGGTCAACAAGCGATCCGACAACGCGGTCGGCGCCATCGGCCCCCGCACCGACCTGACCATCAAGACTCCCTGGAAGGTGCAGCGACCGCTGCGGCCCGACGAGACGGGCATGTCAGACGAGTTCCACACCTATTGGATCTATCGGGAGGCAGGCCTCATCCAGATCGGCCTCGACGGCCGGACCGTCATGCGCATCACGCCGAAAGACCTTCCTCCGGAATCGGTATGGGTGATGGATGATCCGTTCTTCCTGGTGCTCAACGTCGCTGCGGGCGGGCAGTGGCCGGGACGCGTGGATCCCGCGGCACTGCCCGCGACGATGACCGTCGACTGGGTGAGGGTGTACGGATGAGGGCGTCGGCACCGTTTCGGTGGGTGATGTGCCTGATCATGGTCGGCGGGGTCCTGTTGTCCGCCGGATGCGCCACACCCGAACAGAGCACCGACGATCTCGGTGAGGCCATCGTGACCGATCAGCTCGGTCCCGGCATGCGGGCCTACCGGCAGGAGAACGCAGCCCCTGCGGGGATCGTGGTGTGGTTCCACGGGATGGATTCGGATGGAACCGAATTCGAGCACGACCCCCGTCATCGACACTTCGCCGAACCGTTCCTGCGCAGCGGCTGGGTGATCGCGTCGGCGTCGGCCGGAGGTAATTCGTTCGGCAACGATGCGGCGATCACCGACTACCGTCGGCTCATCTCGGCCGCCAAGACCGAGTACAAGACGACCCGTCTGCTGTTCGCATCGGAATCGATGGGTAGCGTGGCCGCGCTGAGGCTCTATGCCGCACCGGAATTCGCACACATCGAGGGTCTCGTCGGTATCTCCCCGCTGACCGGCATCCCGCCGACGCTGCGTGGCGTCGACTTCATCGCCTCCGCCTGGAACGGTTTCGTTCCGCAGCGAGCCGATCCCCTCTCGTCGAAAGCTCCTGTGTACGAAAACCGTCGGTTCTTGTTCTTCTACTCGACAGGCGACTCGGTCGTGCCCGCCGGCGCCGGTTCCAGGGCGTTCGCCATCCGTTTCGGCAAGGTCGCCGATGTCACGTTGGTGGTCTGCCAGGGAGGTCACGTCGACGCCAGCTGTTACGGCGGCGACGCGGCATTGACGTTCGCCGAGAGTCAACAGAGCTGAGCTCGTGGGCAGTCTTCCGCCTGTTTTCTCACCTTCCGCCCTGTGCACGGGGCGGAAGGTGGGAAAGCAGGCGGAAGAACGTGGCAGCGAGCAGAACGCGGCGCGGATCAGTCGGTGGCAGCGGTCCAGTCCCCGGTGGCGAAGAACTCGTGCAGCACAGCGGTGGCGGCGGAGAGGTCGAACCCCTGCGCCGCGATCCAGTCGTCGTCGAAATAGGTGTTGGCGTACCGGTCTCCGGAGTCGCACAGCAGCGTCACCACGCTGCCGGATCGACGCGCGGCGACCATCTCCGCGACGATCTGCAGTGCACCCCAGAGGTTGGTCCCGGTGGACCCGCCGATGCGGCGGCCCAAGCGGTCGCCGACCATGCGCGCGGTCGCGATGGATGCGTCGTCGGGCACACCGATCATGCGGTCGATCACCTGGGAGACGAAGGAGGGTTCCACACGGGGGCGGCCGATGCCCTCGATGCGTGAGCCTGCCTCGGACGTCAGAGACCCGTCGGCGGTGTCGTAGGCCGGTAGGAACACCGAGTTCTCCGGGTCGACCACGGCCAGCCAGGTGGGGTGCCGACGATAACGCAGGTACCGGCCGAGGGTGGCCGATGTGCCACCGGTGCCGGCGCCCACGACGATCCACGTCGGGATCGGGTGATCCTCGTCGGACATCTGCGCGAAGATCGATTCGGCGATGTTGTTGTTGCCGCGCCAGTCGGTGGCACGCTCGGCCATCGTGAACTGATCGATGAAATGGCCGCCGAGTTCGCGTTCGAGACGCAACGCCTCGGCGTACACGTCACCGGCATGCTCGACGAAGTGACAGCGGCCGCCCTGCCGTTCGATGAGTGCGGTCTTCGACGGCGACGTACTCGAGGTCATCACCGCGATGAACGGCACACCGATGAGGTCGGCGAAGTAGGCCTCGCTGACCGCGGTGGACCCCGACGACGCCTCGATGACGGTGGTTCCTTCACGAACCCAGCCGTTGCAGATCGCGTACAGGAACAGTGACCGCGCCAGCCGATGTTTGAGCGAGCCGGTCGGGTGGGTGCTCTCGTCCTTGAGATAGAGGTCGACGCCCACGTCGCGCCCGTCGTCGTCGACCCATCGAGACCACTTGGGCAGCTGTACGCGCAACAGGTGTGTGTCGGCGCTGCGCCGCGCGTCGGCCTCGATCAGCCGGACCGCGTTGTCTGCCCACGCACGGTCGGCGCGATGGTCGACGACCCTCGTCGGTTTCACCGGCGGCGTCAGTCGGAGTTTCCGCGCAGTCGGGACTGCAGATCGTCGTGCCGCCGTTGACGCGCGGCGTCGACCGATGCGATCTGCCCGTTCACCCGCAGCCGCAGCGACTTGAACGCCACCATGCCGACGGGCAGCGCGATCAGCACACCGAACACCGCGGCCACCAGCAGCGGCACCTGCACTCCGACGAGGGCTCCGACGCCCATGATGACCGCGGCCACGACCACCACCAACAGGAGGCGTGCCAGGGTGTACAGCGCAACCCAACCGGCCACGCTCCCGACGGTCGCGTTGCTGTCGGTGGGGGCCGCGCTCGCGGACGAATTCTCCTTGCTCACGACCACCAGGATACTTCCCTGCTCGGTACCGGGTCGCCGAGCGTCGTACGCCCGGAATGACGGTTTTGCACTCTCTTTACCAATTGCTGACCGTTCGAGTACCCGGGTGTTCGGCGTGTATCCATGAAATCGGCCCCGATACCCATCGTCGAAGGCAGAGACAGAGGAACACAGTGACCATCACCGACGCAGTAAGCACCAACGGAATCATCACCCCCGGCCTCGCGAGCCAGCACACGCTGACCCCTGGCCAGGTCGCCTCCATGTTCAACGTGAATCCGAAGACGGTTGCACGCTGGGCCAGCTCGGGGCTGTTGGGTTCGATCCGCACGCCGGGAGGTCATCGCCGCTTTCGCGAGTCCGACGTGGTGGAACTGCTGAATCGACGCACCCACTGACCTGACAGCGCCTCACCGCGCTGACCTGACAGCGCCTCACCGCGCGATGGCAACCTCACGTACGCTTGTGTACGGGAGGTTGCCATGACGTTTCTGTTCGTCCTGATCGGTCTCACGGCGGTCGGGTATCTCTTGTGGCGCGCCTTCGGACCGCAGTTCACACCCCCTGAGGATCAGGTCGAGCGGCCGACGCGCCGCCCCTCGGGTCCCGTAGGGCCCGACGACGATCCGGATTTCCTCCTCGACCTCGACCGTCGTACACGCGGCCCCAACGGCGCCGACGGCGACGAACTCTGACCGGGGACAACCTACGCCCGCGTACCCTACCTTGAGGTAGGGTAATCTCTCTCCATCACGCGGGAAGCCCGGTCTTGGGTGGTCGGCGAAAGGCATACGAGATCAACGAATCATGCGGGGATGATCGCGGTTGACTTCCGCGGATCAGCGGGCGGTGGGCCCGACACCAGACGACGACCACAGCTTTGCGGACAAGCTCGGCTATCTGTTCGAGCATTCCCGGGACGAGAACGGTGTCCCCTACACCGGTAAGAAGATCGCCGAACGGGCCAACAGCCTCGGTTATTCACTCTCCGACGCATACATCTCGCAGTTGCGGACGGGCAAAGCCCGGACTCCTTCGTTCCGAACCGTCGAGGCCGTGGCACGCGCCTTCGAGGTCAGCGTCACCTATTTCCTGGCCAATCCCGACGAGGATCTCGAGAGGGTTCGTCAGCAGCAGGACTACGTCGAACTGCTCGCGAGCACTGGGACACATTTGTCCGGTATCGACGTGCGCAGTTTGTGCCCGGACACCATCGACGTGCTGATCGACCTGCTCAAGCTGGTCAAGGCGCAGGCCGTCGAGTTCAAGGACGGCCCCACCGACGACGACGCGGCGTCCGCATCCTGAGCCGGTGCCGTCGGGAACCCCGGTGGGGACCGCTCAGAGACCCGCGTACGAGTGCAGGCCGCTGACCACCAGGTTGATGATGAACAGGTTGAACAGCAACGCCACGAATCCGGCGACGTTGATCCACGCGGCCGCGGTGTTGCGCCACCCGGCCGTGGCACGGGCGTGCAGATATGCGGCGTAGATGACCCACGCGATGAACGAGACCGTCTCCTTGGGGTCCCAGCCCCAGAAGCGCCCCCAGGCGGCTTCGGCCCAGATGGCGCCGCAGATGACGCCGAGACCGAACAGCGGGAACCCGAACACCACGCACTTGTAGGCGAGCCGGTCGAGGGTGTCGGCACCGGGTATGCGATCGACGACCCGCCGCACTCCGGCCACGAATCCGCGGCCGCCCTGGGCCTCGTCGCTGTCCGGACGACCCCAACGCATCTTCACGAGATAGAGCAGGCTGGCGACGCCCGACACGAGCAGCACACCCGAGGAGATCGAGATGATCGAGACGTGGATGGCGAGCCAGTACGACTTGAGGGCGGGCACCACCGGAGCGGCCTGCGTGTAGAGCCAGCGGCCGCCGATGAACATCAGCAGGCTGACCGGCAACAGGACGAAGCTCAGCAGCGGACGGTGTTCGGGCTTACGCAGCACGATGATGCCGGCCAGAACGCAGGCCGCGCAGGTCAACGAGATGAACTCGTACATGTTGCCCCAGGGGGCACGATCGGTGGCCACGCCACGCAACACGATCGACGCGATGTGCGCGGCGAAACCGACGATGACGACCGGGTAGGCCATGTTGCCGAGACGTTCGCCGAAGGACCGGCGCGGTGCCTCTTCGATGACGCCAGGGGCGCGGTCGGCCACTGCCACCGACGACCCACCCGCCATGACGAGCTGTTCGGCTGCCGCGAGTTTACGGCTGCGCGCGCCGGAGAGAGCGGCCAAGAACAGGACCATGGCCAGCACGTAGATGGTGATCGCGGTGCCGAACAGTAGATCGGAATACCGTGCCAGGGTCTCGTCGATGTGAACCGAACCTGTGTTCATCGCACTCGTCCTCCAGTTCCTCTGCCCAGTGGTGCCACGCCGCGATCAGAGTCGGCGCAACCGACGACGTGACCGCTGCTCCGTGTCCGGATCGGTCGGGTCACGCAACAGGTCGTGCGCCTGCTCCTCGAAGCCCTCGCCCCAGCCCGCCTGATCGGTACGAGCCAAACCGGCAATTTCTACTACAGTACGTCGTTTCCCGTCGTTCCCCGAATCTGCATCTGCGGTGACCGGTGTCAGACGTGCCCAGATCCGTCGTCGACGGACCAGCAGCGAGACCAGGAGTCCGGCGAGCATCACGATCGCCGACACCAACACCCAGACCTGAGCGGGGTCGTGCGAGACCTGTACCGACACCCACCGCTTGTAACCGTCGAAGCGCACCGACGTTCCGTCGGCCAACGCATGAGTCCGGCCCTGCGCGAGGTTGACCTGCGCACGTTGCTGCAGGCGCCCCTGGTCGACCAGCGTCTGATCGAGCGAGTACGCGTTCTGGGGTTTGCCGGTGTCGAGTCCGGTGTCGCCCTCGTAGATCCGGATCGCGACGTACGGATCCTTCGGGACCGGCGAGGACGAGGTGAGCAAGGTGCCGTCGAAACTCGCGGTCGGCGCGAACAGTCCCTCGAGGGCCACCTGATGCGATCGTCGTTCGTCCTCGTTCGGGTACATGCCCGCCGGGGTGTCGAATCGCACGGCCCCCGACGACAACATCGTCTGCATGTTGTCGTAGATGAACGGCACCGTCTGGGTGCGCTGCTCGCCGTTCGGGAAGGTCACCGTGAACGTCGGCGCGAAACCGTTGCCGAGCACGTACACACGATCGCCCGCGATGCGCAGCGGCTCGTTGACGCGAATGGTCGACGACTTCCACGAAGCCGCGTCCGACCGTGTCCCCTCGGTGTGGCGTACGTCGGCGGTGTACATGTCCGGCTGTCCGCTCGGCAGGAACGTGGCGTCGAAGTTGTCCACCCGGAAACAGAACGGCGTCAGGTCGGTTCCGTCGACGAGATTGCCGGCCCGGAACGAGTCGTAGACCGCCGTCGAGGTGTTGCACAGACCCTGTTCGCCGTCGGCGACGAGCGTGCGCGTGCCCTCATAGCCGTACAGCTTGCCGACCGCGATCGAGACCAGCAGCGCCAGCAGGGCGAAATGGAACACCAGGTTGCCGAACTCGCGGAGGTAACCCTTCTCCGCCGACACCTCGACGACCGCGGGCTCGTCGGCGCGGCCCGTGACCTCGGTGCTCGCGGCACGACCACTCGACGTGGCGGTGCGGACCGTCGTCTGGCGTCGCCAGCCGCGCAAGTTCGCGGCGATGTGTCCCGCAACCTGCTCCGGATCGCCGTCGACCTCGTATTCGACGTGGCGCGGCAGACGTTTCAGATTCCGTGGCGCGGCCACCGGCTTGGCCCGCAGGCTGTGGAAGTGTTCGATCATCCGCGGGGTGAGGCACCCGACGAGCGAGATGAACAGCAGGACATAGATCGCGGTGAACCAGGTGCTGCCGAACACGTCGAACAGCTGGATGCGGTCCATCCATTCGCCGATCCACCCGTGATCGTTGATGTAGGTCAGCGTCTTCTGCTCGTTGAGATCGCGTTGGGGCAGCAGCGCGCCGGGGATGGCCGCCAGGGCGAGCAGGAACAGGAGCACCAGGGCCGTGCGCATCGACGTCAGCGAACGCCACAGATTGCGCAGTGGCCACAACACCCGCCGGCGGATCCAGTGCGGACGGCTCGGTCCCGGTGTCGTCGGGGCCGGCTCGGTGGTCACGGTGTCGGTCATACGGGTAACTCCGTGTCGGTGATGAAGGCGTCGCGCACCCACACGATGAACTGGTCCCACATGCCGGTGACCAACGCGATGCCGACTGCGATGAGCATGATGCCGCCGAACACCTGGATGGCGCGGGCGTGGTTGCGCAACCAGCCGAGCGAACGCAGCGCCCACGCCGACGAGAAGGCCAGCACCACGAAGGGGATGCCGAGGCCGGCGCAGTAGGCGACGATCAGCGCGACGCCCTTGGCGGCGGTCGCGCCCTCGGTACCGCTCGCGGTCGCGATCACGGCGGCCAGCGTCGGCCCCAGGCACGGCGTCCAGCCGAGCGCGAACACGGCACCGAGCAACGGCGCACCGACGATGTTGGACACACGTCGCGGCGCGAACCTGAACTCGTGCTGCAGGGCGGGCACGAGACCGATGAAGACCAGCCCCATGGCGATCGTGACGACGCCACCGATCCGTTGCAGCAGCTCACGATTCACCACGAACGTGCTGGTGATGCCGAGGACGGTCGCGGTGGCCGCGACGAAGACGACGGTGAACCCGAGGACGAACAGCGCCGCGGCGATGGCGACGCGGGAGCGTCCGTTCTTGGTGGATTCGCCGACGTTCACCGCGGGTGCCTCGGCACCGACGAGACCGGCCAGATACGACAGGTAGCCGGGCACGAGCGGCACCACGCAGGGTGACGCGAAGGAGACGAGGCCGGCGACCACGCACGCGGCCAACGCCAACAGCAGGGGGCCGCTCGACACCGTCGTGGCAAAGGTGTCCCCGACGGCGGCCTGCGGCGTGAGCGCGAGCATCGTCATGGTCGGCCCGGGGCGCTCGAAGCCGGGCCGGGCGTCTGCGCCGACGATGCGGTGGGCTCGGCGGCCACCTTGCGCACGGTGGCGTCGAGTTCGTCGGCGGTGATCGCCTTGAGGAACACCGCGGCGGGACGGTGCTGCCGGTCGAGGACAACCGTCGTCGGCACCACCGCGGTCGGCGTGGTGAGCGCGGACAGCGTCATGCCGTCGAAGTCGTAGATCGACTCGAACCCGACGTTGCGGTCGCTGACGAAGTCCTTGGCCGACTGCCGATCGTCACGGAAGTTGATGCCCAGGAAGCCGACGCCGAGATCCTTGGTCTGTTCGTAGACCCGTTCGAGATCGTCGGCCTCGCCGCGGCACGGTCCGCACCACGAACCCCACACGTTGACGACCACGACCTTGTCGGCGTACTCGGGATCGCCCAACGACAAGGTCTCGTCGGTGAGCAGATCCGGTCCGGACAGGTCGGCGACCTTCTTGCGGCCGACGGCCGGGTAGGTGATCACGGTCTGACCACCGGGCGAGACGAACTGGAAGGTGTCCCCTTGTGCGACCGCGTCGTCACCGGTACCGCAGCCGCTGACCACACCGATCAGCACTGCCAACACCGCAATGAGCAGAGATACCTTACGCACGCTCGTCCTATCGCACCGTCGCGTCACGCTCCGGTGACCAACGGGTCCGACGCGCCGGCCGGCTCGGAGTAGATGATGTCGACGAGAGCGTCGCCCTCGTAGATGAGACTGGTCAGCGAGGCCAGCGAGCACTGCCGACGACGCGGGTCGTGCCACAACCGCTGCCCCTCCAGGAACCGGCGCAGCGTGTACACCGGCAGCTGATGGCTGACACAGACGGCTTCGTGCCCGCGAGCGGCGTCGCGCGCCTTGTTGGCGGCGGCCAGCATCCGGTGGGCGAGTTGGATATACGGTTCGCCCCACGACGGGGTGAACGGGTCACGCATCTTCGGCCAGTGCCGCGGTTTGCCCAACGCACCGTCGCCGACCGACACCTTGAGGCCCTCGAAGACGTTCTCCGCCTCGATGAGCTCGTCGTTGGTCAGGATCGACAACCCGTGTGCACCGGCGATCGGCGTCGCGGTCTCCTGCGCGCGTTGGAGTGGTGACGCGAACACAGCGGTGATGTCGTGGTCGGCGAGCGCCCCGGCCACCTTCTGCGCCTGGATGCGGCCGGTGTCGGAGAGCCGGAAGCCGGGCAGGCGACCATAGAGGATTCCGTCGGGGTTGTGCACTTCCCCGTGCCGCATCATGTGGACGATCGTGTTGGTCACTGGTTTCCCCCCGGGGCTTTAGCCTGTGCGGCGGCGCGGGCTGCGGCCGGCAACGCATCGGCGATTCGTGAGAAAGCATCCTCGTCCAGCGCCGCCGAGACAAACCAGGCTTCGAACGCGCTCGGTGGTCCGTAGATGCCGTGTTCCAACAGAGCATGGAAGAACGGCGCGAACCGCCAGGTGTCGCTGGCCTGGACGTCGGCGTAGTCGGCGAGCGGTGTGGTCTTGTCGGTGAAGAACACGCTGAAGAGATTGCCTGCGAGTTGCACGCGGTGTGCGACGCCTGCGTCGGTGAGCGCCTCGGTGAACAGCGCGGCCAGCCGTTCGGCGTTGGCGTCGAGCGCCTGGTAGACGGCGGCATCCGCGGTGCGCAGGGTGGCCAGTCCGGCGGCCACCGCGACCGGGTTCCCCGACAGCGTGCCCGCCTGGTACACCGGGCCGGTCGGCGCGAGGTGGTTCATCACGTCGGTGCGTCCGCCGAATGCGGCTGCGGGCAGCCCGCCGCTCACCACCTTGCCGAAGGTGTAGAGGTCGGCGCCCACGCCTTCGAGGCCGTACCAACCGGAGGGGCTCACCCGGAAGCCGGTCATCACCTCATCGATGATGAGCAGCGCGCCGTGCCGTCGGGTCAGTTCGCGCAGACCGGCGTTGAAGCCGTCGTGCGGGGCGATCGCACCCATGTTGCCCGCGGCCGCCTCGGTGATGACCGCCGCGATGTCGTCGCCGTACTCCTCGAATGCCTTCGCGACAGCCTTCAGGTCGTTGTACGGGAGGACCACGGTGTCGTGCGCGGAAGCACCGGTGACGCCCGGTGAGGTGGGCAGCCCGAGCGTCGCGACACCAGAGCCGGCGTCGGCGAGCAGCGCGTCGACGTGACCGTGGTAGCAGCCGGCGAACTTGATGATCTTGGGTCGGCCGGTGAACCCGCGGGCGAGACGGATGGCCGACATGGTGGCCTCGGTACCCGAGTTGACCAGCCGGACCTGCTGTACCGGATCGACGCGGTCGATGATCTCCTCGGCCAGATCGATCTCGGCCTCGGTGGGGGCGCCGAAGGACAGGCCACCCGCGGCGGCCTTCTGCACGGCCTCGACGACCACGGGGTGGGCGTGGCCGAGGATCATCGGCCCCCAGGAACTGACCAGGTCGACATAGTCGTTGCCGTCCACGTCGGTGAGGTGACAGCCCGACGCCGATGCGATGAACCGCGGGGTGCCACCGACCGCGGAGAACGCACGAACCGGGGAATTGACGCCCCCGGGAGTCGCCTGTTGCGCGCGCTGGAAGAGTTCAGCGGACCTGGCGGCGGCATCAGCGGATCGGGTCACGACCTACAGTGTTCCAAACCGCGATCGCGGGACCAAAATCGTTCAGGCTGCTCTCAGCCTGGTCACGTCCCTTTTGTCGGTGACACTCGGACCCGATGTGGCCGTCGCTCACCCACCGAGTGTCGCGCTGACCTGGTCGGCGATCGCCTGTTGGCCTGCCTCGTTCGGATGCAGCGGCGCGGCTCCGGTCGCCCCCGTCTGTGGCTCGACCCACTTGCGGCCGGGCGGTGCACAGGCGTCGTGGCCGTCCGAGACGCCCGACATGTCCACATAGGTCACCCCGGTCTGGCCGGCCGCACGCTCGATCGCGTCGTTCAGCACGGCCTGCAGGTTGCGCAGATAGGGCACGTCACCAGTGGCGATACCGACGGCCGGACGGCACCCACCGGTGGCCGGCAGAATCCACGGGTAACCGATGACCAGGACACGTGCGCGCGGGGCCTTGGCCCGCACCGCCCGAAACGCTGCGATCAGTGCCGGGTACGTGCGCTTGTCGACGATGTCGACGAACTGCGAACCGTGGCGGTCCTGGCACGGTGATCCGGTCGGGTCGGTGTCGGCGACGTCCGAACATGCCCGGATCGCGTTGGTGTACACGCCGCTGTCGTTGCCGCCGATCATCAGCGTGACCAGATCGGCGTCGGCGGTGACGGCATCCAATTGGGCTGGGACACCGTCGTATTGGGCAGTGAACAGGTCACCGGTGTCGGCGCCGCTGCAACTGACGTCGTCGAGTCGGTAGCCCCGGGCGCCGGCCAACAGATGCGCGGCGTTGCGCGACGAACGCAGACACAGCACCGACGACCCCTCCACGAGAGGTGGCACCCCGGCGGCCGCGCTGTAGCTGTCACCCAGATTGATCTGCACGGGCACCGCCGGTGCCGACGAGGGCGAGGGCGAGGGCGACGAAACCTGTTGGCCACCACCGTCGTCGGAAGCACAGCCGACCGCCAGCAGGGCCACGACCAGAAGGGTGACGGCGGCCGTCAGCCTCGGCGCTGGGCGCCTCATGCCTGCGCCCCGGCGAGCAGCATCAGCAACAATTCCGCGCGGGTACGCGCATCCGTCAGATCCACCTCGAGCAATGTCTCGACCCGTTCCATCCGATGGCGCAACGTGTGCCGGTGCACCCCTTGCGCCGCCGCCGCGACGCCCCAGTTCCCGTTCGCCTCCAGATACGCGGTCAACGCCTCCCGCAGGCTCGTACCGTGCCGACGGTCGTGATCGAGTACCGGGGCGAGACGTTCACCGTAGACCTCACCGAGTGTTCGTCGGATCGGATCCATCGTCAGCAGCGATCGACTCCCCTGCAGGTCGACGAGTTGCCCCGGCGAGGCCGACCGCCCCGCCAGCAGTGCCTGCCGGACCGATTCCGTGAGTTCGGGGACGGCGCTGCGGCCACCGATTCCGGCCGAGACCGGTTCGTCGGCGTTGAGTGTCTTCAGCAGCCCCGCCGTGAGATCGGGGCCGTCGTCTCCGCGTAGCAGAACCACGACCTCGACGCCGGTCCGGTGGACGAACACCGGACGCCAACGGTCCTCGAGTTCGTCGACGAGTCGACGCCTGCCACGCACGGCCGCCCGTTCGTCGACGAAACGGAACGCCACCGCACGGACCTGTCCTCGTCTGTCCGCGGCGCGGGCGAGCAGACGCAGCGTCGTCGCGCCTGCCCGCACATCACCGTCGAGGGCCAGCGCGAGGACATCGTCGTGCAACTCCACGAGATCCTCGGCGACCTGCCGGGGCTTGGCCTGTTCGATGGCGAGCAGGGACACCGCATGGCCGATCAACATGCGCGCGACGTCGTCGAGCGCGCCGGAGGCGGAGACCGCGAGGTGCCCGATGGTGCGACCGCCCGCGGCGACGCGAGCGACGGTGATGACGCGATCGTCGGTCACCAGCACCGCGCCCGCCGAGGCAGGGTCCCGCACCAGCCGATCGTGGATGCTGTCGAAGACGTCGGCGGCGACCGGCCTCGGCGCCGATGCCACCACGGCCAGCCCTGGGTCGAGCAGGACCACGCTCGACGCCACCGCCTCGGCGAGTTCGGCCACCACGGCCGCGGACCCACCAGCCGTCACGGCTCTGGTCATCCGGGGTTGCGCCTTGGTCGCGGCCACCAGCCTCGAGGAGCGTTGCGCGGCGATCTGGTCGAGAACGGCACGGGAGACCGCAGAGAACGGAACCGGCAACGGCACCTCGAACAGTGGCAGGCCGAGGTCGTCGGCGGTGGCGATCATCTCCGGTGGCGCCTGGGAGAACCCGAACCCGACGCCGAGGCCGACCGCCGCGACACCGGCGTCGTCGAGGCCACGCAGATAACTGGCCCAGGCCGACGGTTCGTCGGCCAGACGCAGACCGGTGGTCAAGAGCACCTCGCCGCCGAGCATCCACTCCCCCGCGCTGAGCAGTTCGGAGGTCACCGCACAGTCGACGGGCCGATCGAGACCCGGCGTGCCACCGCGGAGCACGAGTCCGAGACGACGCTGCGCCATCAGCCATCGCACCGTGGCGGTCACGGACGCACACATCCGGCGGGGCAGGCGGTCACCTCGACAACGCTACCAGCGCGTATGGACAGTATGGCGCGATTGCAGTGCCTGGTTGTACAGATTGTCAGGTCCCCTCCGGCGTTGCGCGGCGAACACTGGGAGACGGCGATCAGGGATCGCTGCGGTCGCAGAAGTCGGATGTGGAACGGAGCGCCATGGTCATCGCCCACCGCCTGCCCCAACGCCGACATCTGGTCACCGACGTCCCCGGTCCGCGCTCGCGCGATCTGGCCACCCGGAGACAGTCGGCCGTGGCCGCAGGCGTCGCACCCAGCGCACCGATCCAGGTGGTGGACGCCGACGGCGGGGTGATCGTCGACGCCGACGGGAACTCGCTGATCGACCTGGGCTCGGGCATCGCGGTCACCTCGGTCGGCGCGAGCAACCGCACGGTGGCCGATGCCGTTGCCGCACAGGCACATCGTTTCACCCACACCTGTTTCCTGGTCACCGGTTACGAGGGATACGTCGCGGTGTGCGAGGAGCTGAACAGGCGGACTCCGGGCGACCACGACAAACGCAGCGTCCTGTTCACCTCGGGTGCCGAGGCGGTCGAGAACGCCGTCAAGATCGCGCGACTGGCCACCGGGAGGCCCGCGGTGGTCGCCTTCGACCACGCGTATCACGGACGCACCAATCTGACCATGGCGCTGACCGCGAAATCCGTTCCGTACAAACATGATTTCGGCCCGTTCGCACCCGAGGTGTACCGGATGCCGATGAGCTATCCGTTCCGCGACGAACTGGGCGCCGACGGTGTGGCGGCCGCCCGCCGGGCGATCACCTTGATCGACAGCCAGATCAGCGCAGACAAGGTGGCCGCGGTGATCGTCGAACCGATCCAGGGCGAGGGCGGATTCGTCGTTCCCGCACCGGGATTCCTCGGCACTCTGGCCGAGTGGTGCCACACCCGGGGTGTGGTGTTCGTCGCCGACGAAGTGCAGAGCGGGTTCTGTCGGACCGGCGACTGGTTCGCCTGCGAACACGAAGGTGTGGTCCCCGACCTCATCACGACGGCGAAGGGCATCGCCGATGGCCTACCCCTGTCGGCGGTCACCGGACGCGCCGACCTGCTCGACGCGGTCCACCCCGGCGGATTGGGCGGCACCTACGGCGGAAATCCGGTGGCCTGCGCGGCCGCGTTGGCCACGATCGAGGAGATGGACACCAACGACCTGTGCGCACGCGCACGCCACATCGGGACGATCGTCACCGACACGCTCACCGAGACGGCCACGGCGCTGGCCGCCGACGGACACGCGGTGATCGGCGAGGTGCGCGGCCGCGGCGGCATGATCGCCGTCGAGTTGGTGCGGCCGGGCACCACCGAACCAGATCCCGCCCTCGCGAGATCCGTGGTGGCGCAGGCACTGTCGCGAGGCGTCGTGTCGCTGACGTGCGGCACCTACGGCAACGTCGTCCGACTCCTCCCACCACTCGTCATCGACGACGGGTTGCTGCGCGAAGGACTCGGCGTCATCACCGATGTGCTGACCGAGACCGCGGCATCGAGCTGACGGCACACACCGACCGGATCACCCACAACGCAGGAGGATGGAAACAAGATGAGCGACAAGGCAATCGTCGACCCGCAGGCCGTGCTCGACGGGGTCCCGACCGGGCTGTGGATCGACGGCGAATCCGTGCCGTCGAGTTCCGGCGCCACGTTCGCGGTGTACGACCCGGCCACCGAGGAGGCACTGGTGTCGGTGGCCGACGCCACCGTCGACGACGCCCGACTCGCAGTGGACAAGGCGACCGCCGCCGCACCCGATTGGTCGGCGACCGCACCCCGGGAGCGGGGTGAGATCCTGCGGCGCGCCTTCGATCTGCTGACCGAGCGTGCCGACGATCTGGCCCTCATCATGACCCTGGAACTCGGCCGCGCCCTGCCCGACAGTCTCGCCGAGACCAAGTACGGCACCGAGTTCCTCCGGTGGTTCGCCGAGGAGGCGGTACGGATCGGTGGCCGCTTCAACCGGGCACCCGCCGGCAGCGGCCGCATCCTGGTCACCCACGATCCGGTCGGTCCGTGCCTGGCCATCACGCCGTGGAACTTCCCGCTGGCCATGGGCACCCGCAAGATCGGGCCCGCCCTTGCCGCCGGCAACGTCATGGTGGTCAAGCCCGCCCACGAGACCCCGCTGACCATGCTGGCGCTCGCGGAGACGTTCGCGGAAGCCGGGCTGCCGCCCGGTGTGCTCTCGGTCTTGCCCACCTCGAACGCCGGTGAGGTGTCGAGCGCGATCATCACCGACGACCGCATCCGCAAGATCAGCTTCACCGGTTCCACGCCGGTGGGCCGCGATCTGTTGGCGCAGGCCGCGCCGCGGGTGCAGCGCACGTCGATGGAGTTGGGCGGCAACGCGCCGTTCATCGTGTTCGACGACGCCGACGTCGATGCCGCGGTCGACGGCGCCTTCGCGGCCAAGATGCGCAACGGCGGGCAGGCGTGCACGGCCGCGAACCGTTTCCTCGTCCAATCCGGGGTGGCCGAGGAGTTCACCGCCAAGCTCGTCGAGAAGATGTCCGCGGTACGACTGGGCCCCGGGTACCGGGACGGCGTCACGTTGGGCCCGCTGGTCAGTGCCAAACAGCGCGACAAGGTCGCCGAGGCCGTCGAGGGTGCGGTCGCCGACGGTGCGCGCGTCCGGCTGGGCGGCAAGGTCCCCGAGGGCACGGGTTTCTTCTACCCGGCCACCGTGCTCGACCAGGTCGACCCGTATGCACCGGTGACCCGCGGAGAGATCTTCGGTCCGGTCGCGGTGATCAGCAGCTTCGAGTCGGAATCGGATGCGATCAAGGCCGCGAACTCCACCGAGTTCGGTCTGGCCGCCTACTTCTACAGTCGCGACCTCGAACGCTGCATGCGGGTCTCCGATGCACTCGACTCAGGGATGGTCGGGGTGAATCGGGGGGTGATCTCCGATCCGGCCGCTCCGTTCGGCGGCGTCAAGCAATCCGGTATCGGACGAGAAGGCGGCAGCGAGGGCATCGAGGAGTACCTGACGGTGAAGTACATCGCGCTGACCTGAGGCGTCCGCGCGCATCGTCCCAGGCCGCCACTTTGTTACCATTGACCTCATCGTTCTCATCAGTAAACTCGGCCGCATGCGTCTTCGACTCCTTGTCACCCTGACCGCCGTCGTCGCCGTCCTGGCCACCGGATTCGGGGCAGGCGACTCCCTGGCCGCGCCGGCACGCAAGAGCGTGGACATGCCGATCATCGACACGGGAAGCACCGCGGGCGAGCAGTTGGCGCCGAACAGCATCTTCCTCTGGCAGAACCCGGGCGCGCGCTACATCGTCGTGCTCGGCGCCCAGATGGGAAAGTTCGGGCAGACGCCGCAAATCCTGAATCAGCGCCTCAACACCGCATCCAAGCTGGGCAAGCAGCATCCGTTCAACCGGATGATCGTCTCCGGCGGCAACACATGGTGGCTGCCGGTCTCGGAAGCACAGTTCATGAACGTGGGCCTGCTGCGTCGCGGCGTGCCGCCGTGGCAGATGGTCAACGAGGGTAAGTCGACCTCGACCGTGCAGAACGCCAGCTACACCGTCGGGATGCTCAAGGCGATGGGCGCCAACGGTGCGTTGATCGTGACCAACGGTTTCCACATGCCGCGCGCGATCAAGGACTTCCGCGACGCCGCCGCCAAGCAGGGCGCCCGGATCGAGTTCCGTCCGGCTTACGCCTGAGCCGTTCGCGGCCCGGTCGCGACAGACAAGAAACCTCACCCGTCGTCACGAACCTTTGACTCGCCAAAGGTCGCTTGCGACCGGTGAGGTTTCTGTCTTCGGTGCAAACACCAGCGCAACCATCGAGGCGTGCAGCGCGTCTGATATTGCATGGATGGTTTTGCAAGATTGCGGGGCGCCGCCAATCGATCCGAGCTCATCACCGCCGGCTACGCCGACCACGAGATCCGCTCTGCGGTCCGCGCAGGAGTGCTGACGCAGCTGGCCTCGGGAGTCGTCATCGCCTCCGATCAGCTCGACGGGACTCCCGAGCAACGGCATCGCGAGCTGGCGATCGCGTGGGCCCGGCGTAACCCGTCGGCCACGCGCGCGCTGGGTGACGCAGCCGCTGCTGCGGTGCTCGGACTTCCCGTATGGGGTCTGGATACGAGCCGTGTGGTGTTTGTCGAGGCCGCGACGAAGTCACGTTCGAGGACGACCTCGGCCATGCGCGTGGTCGCCGATCGGCGACCACCTGCGATCACTGTCGTGGACGGCGTCCCGGTGGTGACACCGGCTCGTCTCGTTGTCGACCTCGCGCGGCGGGCCGATCGCATTCCGGTCGTCGCCGTCGGTGACGCGGCGCTACACGCACAGCTGTGCACCCTGGACGACCTCGCCGAGGAACTCGATCTCATCGACGGCATGACAGGTGCGGCGCGCGCCCGGCGAGTGATCGGCGAACTCGACGGGCTCGCGGAGTCGGTGCTCGAATCACGTAGTCGGATGGAGATTCTCGATGCCGGATTACCACCGCCGGAACTTCAAGTCGACCTCTACGACGTGTGGGGCCACCTGGTAGCGCGGGTGGACTTCTACTGGCGCGAGCAACGCGTCGTCGGAGAAAGCGACGGCAAGTCGAAGTATCGGGGTGAGGACGGTCGCGATCGCGCGCTTCACGAGCGGGGACGCACCGACGCCATCGTCGAGCTCGGCAACCGGGTGGTCCACTGGGGTTGGGAGGACGTGAACAAGTGGACGAGACTGATCGCAAGGCTCACAAGGGCGCTGTCGACGCCGAGCGCAGCCTGACCAGACAAGAACCTCACCCGTGACGACAGACGTTCAGCGCGACTGACGTCCGTGGCGAAAGGTGAGGTTCTTGGTTGGTCAACGGCGTTCTGGGCGCTCAGCGCAGCAGCGCGCGACTCATCACGACACGCTGGATCTGGTTGGTGCCCTCGTAGATCTGGGTGATCTTGGCGTCGCGCATCATCCGCTCGACGGGGAAGTCGCGGGTGTAACCGGCACCACCGAACAGCTGCACCGCATCCGTGGTGACCTCCATGGCGACATCGGAGGCGAAGCACTTCGACGCCGAGCTGATGAATCCGAGGTTCTTCTCACCGCGTTCGGCACGCGCCGCCGAGGTGTAGACCATCAACCGCGCGGCCTCCACCTTCATCGCCATGTCGGCGATCATGAACTCCACACCCTGGAATGCCGCGATCGGCTTCCCGAACTGCTTGCGCTCCTTGACATATGCGATCGACTTGTCGAGCGCACCCTGCGCGATGCCGACGGCCTGCGCACCGATGGTGGGGCGAGTGTGATCGAGGGTGGCCAAGGCGGTCTTGAAGCCGGTGCCCTCGTCACCGATGATGCGGTCCTCCGGGATCGTGCAGTCCTCGAAGTACAGCTCGGCGGTCGGCGAGCCCTTGATACCGAGCTTCTTCTCCAGCGGTCCCACGGTGAAACCCGGATCGTCCTTGTGCACCATGAACGCGGAGATCCCGTTGGCCTTCTTGTCCGGGTCGGTCACGGCCATCACCGTGTACCAGGATGACTTGCCGCCGTTGGTGATCCAGCACTTGGAACCGTTCAGGACCCAGTTGTTGCCGTCCTTGCGCGCACGCGTTTTCATCGACGCCGCGTCGGAACCGGCCTCGCGCTCGGACAACGCGTACGACGCCATCGCCTCGCCCGACGCGATCGACGGCAGCACCTGCTTCTTGAGTTCGTCGGATCCGTTGAGGATCAGGCCCATGGTGCCCAGTTTGTTGACCGCCGGGATGAGCGACGACGAGGCGCACACGCGCGCAACCTCTTCGATCACGATGCATGCGGCGACGGAGTCGGCGCCCTGCCCGTCGTACTCCTCGGGCACGTGGATGGCGTTGAATCCGGACGCGACCAGCGCATCGAGCGCCTCCTGCGGGAACCGGGCCTCCTCGTCGACGGCCGCTGCGTACGGCTCGATCTCCTTCTCGGCAAGTGCCCGGATGGCTTCACGCAGTGCCACGTGCTCCTCGGGCAACTCGAAGACGTTGAACTCGGGATTTCCAAAACCCATGACGGCTCCTCACGAAGACTTCATTCCGGCACTCAGTGCCAGACTTACGGCTTTCCCTCAGTGGAACATGGCACGCAGTGCCATGTCAATGCGACCGATATCCCTATTGTCCCTGTTGGCGGCCGTTCGCACGTAGTTGTTCTTCGATCGCACGCGTGACCTCCGGGGTCGGGGTTCCCGGCGGGTAGGTCACGACGGTGACCACCGCGGGTTCCCGATCGACGCCCGGCTCCGGCGTCCCGAGAGCGGCCCGGATGCGTGACAGTTCGTCGCGCAGTCGCGGCAGCGTGGCGTCCTCGTCACCGCGGATCATCGAACGCAGCAGATAGTTGTGCGCCGAGGTGACCGCGGCCGCGTATCCGACGATGCGCACCCTCGATTCGTCGGGCAGCCGCCGACGTAGGTATTCCTCGAAGATGCGCTGGTAGCGGTAGGTGGTCACGAGTTCGCGGTCACGCAACGCCGGGACACGCTGCACCACGCGCAGGCGACGCACCGCCAGCTCACGGGTGTCCCGGAAATGGACGAAGACGATCTCGGCGGCGGCACACACGTCGGTCCACGGATCGGCGCCGTCGGGGGCCTCGTCCGGCGCGAATTCGTCGGCCGACAGTCGCTCGCCGACCTGCGCCAGCAGCGCCTCGTGATCGGCGAAGATCATGTCCTCTTTGGACCGGAATTGCCGGAACAGAGTGCGCCGGGACACTCCGGCGGCCGCCGCGATCTGCTCGACCGTCGTGGACTCGTAGCCCTGCTCGGAGAACAACCGGATCGACTCTGCGACCACCTGGGTCCGGAAATCGGATTCGCCGACGCCCGCGCCGTCGTCCTGAGATCCTGCGTCACTGAGTGCCATTCGTTCAGTATCGCGCGTCCGTCCGTCCGGCCGGACGACATCCGCACAGGCGGCGTCGACAATCCGTCGCACCATCCCGGGTCTTCGTCTGTCGACACACCGCGCCACCCGGGCGCCGACCACGACGGGGCGTTGCGAACGTTTCTGGTCGCCACTGCCGCGACGGCGGTGGCCGACGGCGCGATCACGGGCACCAGCGGGAACATTCGCCGGACACACGGCATCTGATCGGTATGGCACGTCAGACCGATCGCACCGCATCCCCGACCCCCGCATGCCAGACCCCACTGCCCGGTGGCGGGGTCCGTACGCAGACCATCGTCACCGACGCGATGGTCGGCGACATCGCCCGGACGACCTATCTGGGTAACCGGTGGATCTGGATCATCCTCATCCCCGCCTTTCTCGGCGTGCCGCTGGCCGTCGGGTTCTACAACGCGGTGCGCGAGGGCGTGCTGCTCGGTGTGTTCATGCTCGGGTCATCCGCAGTCACCGGGCTCTTCGTCACCGCGCTGTTCGGGCTCGGTCTGCTCTACGTCACCGCACCGCGGGCGCAGCGCCTGGCGACGCCTGCCGGCACACCGATGTTCGCCGACTTCGCGCCGGACAGCATCGGATTCGGGCGCGGAGACGAATACACGGCGGTCGCACTGGGTGAGATCACCGCGGTCCGCCACGTCGGCCGCGGTCTCTACATCACCTCGTCGACCGGCTCGCCGCTGGTGATCCACGACGACCTCGTCCCGCCGCAGATCGGCCGCGACCTCCTCGCCCGCTTCGCCCGTGATTCCGTGACTGCCGCTCCCCCGCGATCCTGGTCACCGTCACCGGTCATCGGGTCCGATGCGCCGACCACACCGCTGCGCCCGGCCCCCGGACCTGTCGGCCTCGCCCCGACCGACGGGACCGTCCGCACGCACGCCATCGCCGATGCCGGGCTCGCAGATCGGCTCGCCCGCGCGCAACGGCAGGCCCCCAGCACGCGTATCGCGTTCGCCGCGTCGTTCGTCCCGCTGCTCGCCCTCGGATTGTTCGCCATCCAACGCAATCTCACGATCGGCGACATCGCCATGGTCGGTGCGCTCGTCGCATTCGCACTGATCGCGGTCGTGTCGGCGCTGTGGGTCCGCGGCCCGGCCATCTTCCGGCGGCGCGTGCCCGCGGGCACACCGATCAGTGCTGATTTCGGACCGCAGTGGCTGACCCTGAGGCTCGGCGACCACACGGATTCGGTGAGCTGCGACAGCATTTCCCGGGTCTCCCGGGTGGGCGACGCCTTCTTCGTCAGCCGCAGGGGCTCGGCGCCGGGTCTGCTCATCCCCGCGGAGTTGGTCCCCGCTCCCGTCGCCGACGATCTGCAACGGCGGTTCGGACGCCGGTGACGCCCCGGTGCACAGCCGGCCACATCTGCGCCGATCTGAGCGTCGGTCGGCGGATGTCGGCGAATGTCGGGGGCGAGGATCGCACCGCCGAGCACCGGTAACGCCCGCCACTAACCGCCCTACACCGGCAGTCGAGTACGTACCGTGGACCCATGGCCACAACGACGGAGAGTCAGCCCGGCGCCACCGACCGGGAGCCGGAAGTCCGAGACGATCCAGAGGCGGTCACCCCGCCCACCGACGACCTGTCCGACGACGAGCGTGCACTGCTCGTCGACAACCTGCGATACGCCCTTGACGGTCGCTGGCGCGCGACCCGGGACACCGTGCGTGAGCTCTCCGCTCGCGGTGATTTGCTCCCGGATCCGTCCCGCACCCTCGACGAGGCCCGGGCCCGGATTCTCGGCGAGATGCGCGAGCTCGCCCAGAGCGGTTTCGCCACAGCAGGTTTCGCCGCCGACCACGGTGGCACAGGCGATGTGGGCGCTTCCATCACGGCGATCGAGATGCTCGGATACGCCGACCTGTCGCTGATGGTGAAGTCCGGTGTGCAGTGGGGACTCTTCGGCGGAGCAGTGGAGAACCTCGGCACCGCACGCCATCACGATCGCTATGTCGCCGGCATCATCGATCTCGATCTGCTCGGCTGTTTCGCGATGACCGAGACCGGTCACGGATCCAACGTGCAGGCGCTGGAGACCACCGCGACCTACGATCCGCAGACCCGCGAGTTCATCATCGACTCGCCGACCCCGTCGTCGCGCAAGGACTACATCGGTGGTGCGGCCCAGCACGCGACGACCGCCGCGGTGTTCGCCCAGTTGATCACCGCCGGACCGGGCGAGGAGCCGGAGAGTCGGGGCGTCCACTGTTTCGTCGTGCCGATCCGCGATTCCGACGGCAACGATCTGCCCGGCGTGACCACCAGCGACTGCGGATACAAGGGCGGCCTGCCCGGTGTGGACAACGGGCGCATCATGTTCGACCACGTGCGCGTCCCGGCGGAGAACCTGCTGAACCGGTACGCCGACGTGGAAGCCGACGGCACCTACACATCGCCCATCGAGAACCCGAACCGTCGGTTCTTCACGATGCTGGGCACGCTCATCCGTGGCCGGGTGAGCGTGGCCGCCACCGCAGGCGCCGCCGGCCGCAAGGCGCTGACCCTGGCCGGCCGGTACGGACTGATCCGCAAACAGTTCGAGGCACCCGATGCCGACAACGAGATCCTCGTGATGGACTATCTCGGCCATCAGCGAAAGCTGTTGCCGCTCATAGCGAAATCGTACGCGATAGCCTTCGCGCAGAACGAGCTCACCGAAGAGCTGCACGAGCTGCAGTCGGTGCGCGACGACGCCTCAGACGACGAGGTGGACGACGGCCGGCAGCGTGAGTTGGAAAGCGCCGCAGCGGGTTTGAAGGCCTATGCGACGTGGCATGCCTCCCAGGCGATCAACGTCAGTCGCGAGGCATGCGGTGGTGCAGGCTATCTCGACGAGAACCAGATCTCACTCATCCGTGGCGACATCGATGTGTTCACCACCTTCGAGGGCGACAACACGGTGTTGACCCAGCTCGTGGCCAAGGAGTTGTTGTCGGCGTACGCCGAGGACGTGCGCGGGCTCTCGGCAGGTGGGTGGGTACGTTTCATCGCGACCATGGCCCGTGACGTCGTCGTCGAGAAGACCGCGGTGCGCCAGGTGGTGCAGACGCTTCTCGAGGGTTCCGACGAGGACACCGAGAAGTCGAATCTCACCGATCGCGGCACGCAGCTGCGACTGTTCCGCAATCGCGAGGACCATCTCATCCGGACCTGCGCCCAACGACTACGCCGCGCGAACGACGACGACAACGACCCGTTCGAGGTGTTCAACAACGCACAGGACCACCTGCTCAAGGTCGGCCGGGTCCACACCGAGCGAATCGTGCTGGAGGCATTCGTCCAGGCGATCGACGAGTGCGATTCACGGTCGGCGGCACAGCTGCTGGGCAAGGTGTGCGATCTGTTCGTGTACTCCGCACTCGAGGACGACCTCGCGTGGTTCCTGATGCATCGCCACGTATCGGTGGAGCGGGCCAAGGCGATTCGCCGGGGAGTCAACGAACTGTGCCTCGAATTGCGCCCTCATCTGCGCAGCCTGGTCGATGCGTTCGGCATCCCGGAAGAGCTCTTGGCCGCGCCGATGCTCGAACACGGCTGACCTGTCACCGGCGACCGCATCGGGACCGTCGATCGTGCGTGCGACGGTCGGCGGGTGCGGTCGCCGACGCTCAGCTGTCGCGGTTGATGTGGGCGGCGAGATGGGCTTCGGAGAGTTCGGTGCGGAACCGGTCGACATTGCGGGCCCATGCCTGGGCCAACGTCCCGTCGACCATCTTCACGCCGACACCCTTGCGTCGCCGGGGAACGGCGGGCAGCTCACCGAGGGCCCGGGCACTCTCCCACTTCTCCGGTTCGGCACCGTTGTTGACCGGATAGATCTCGGCGATCTTCTCCAGCGGAACACTACGGGTGCCCTGATGCAACGTCGTCTCGGTGAGCCGCACGCTCACGTGCGTGCGCGCCGCGAAGACCTGGACGAGTGAGAAGCCGATCAGGATGACCGCGAAGATGATCAGCACCGGCCAGTGCACCTGTCCGGGTCCGGCGATCTCCAGCGCGAGCACCGCACCGATCAGCACGGGCCCGATCGCGACCACCCACCAGCTCCCACCGGGCTCGTAGAACAGGACCTCCCCCTCGTCGACGGGCTCGTCCTGCGCATCGTCGGCCGCATCGTCGGTGGTCTCGTCGTCGGCCGCATCGTCGTCGGCCGTTTCGTCGGTGGTCTTCTCGACGTCGGTCGTCTCGTCGGCCGCTGTTGTGGCGTCCGGGGTCGTGACGTCCGGCGCGTCGTCGGACAGATTCTGGTCCGCGGCATCGCCCGTGTCGGAGGAGTCGGAATCAGCGGCGTCGGAATCACTGGCGTCGGGTTCAGCGGTGTCGGGGGTTGCCGCGGCCTCCGATGCTGCCGCGGTGCCCGACGTGTCGTCGGCGGCCACCGCCGTCTCCTCCTCGGGACGTAGATCGTCGGTCATCGCGAACGACGCACCTGGTCGCCGTCGTGGCCGGTGTACCAGGTCTCCGATTCGGGACGGAATGCCAGCAGCGAGCCGAGCAGTCCGATCAACGACACCAGCAGCGCCAACGCGAGGATCGGGATGAAGAAGCTGCAGATCAGCAGCATGATCACCACGACGAGTGTGAGCGCCGCGAGCGACGAGCGCCAGCGCGCGTCGCCGACGAAGGACTTGCTGCCCAACAGGATGTAGGCCGCGCCGACCACCGCGACGATGAATCCGACCCCGACGGGACCCAGCGTGGAGCCCGACAGGACGAGTCCCAGCACGATGAACAGCACTCCGAGAGCGACGAGCAGCACGCCCGATGCGGTCCAGCAGCGGTAGGCCCAGACGACGAGTTTCGGTCGCTGCGCAGGATCAGGACTCACCACGTGATTCGTTTCCTTCATTCGGGCGGGTGCGGTCGGGGCCCTGGGCCCCCGGTGGAGACTGCTGACCGACACCATACGGCCAATTCGGCGCGTTGCCGGGTCCGTATCCCGAGCCCGGCCCGGGGAACGGCCCACCGGGCGGTGGACCGGGTGGGAATCGTGGTCGCCGACGATGCTCGGCCATCGCGCGACAGTATTGCTCCGACTCGCGTCGCAACAGCAGGACCGATGAGCCGATGGCGGCGACACCGCTGAGCACCATCGGGATCATCACCCACTGAGGTGAGACGTCACCGAACAAGGTGAACACGAGATTCACGGCGAGGAACACACCGACGGCCGCGATGATCACGCGTGCCCAGTTGTGGCCGTTGCGGGTGAGCAGGACCAGCATGACCGAGACGGCCGTCAGAGCCAGGCCGAGGAGGGCGAGGACCGTGATGAGCGTTCCCGACGACGTGAGGAGGTCGACCTCTTCGCGAGGTGTGTCCTCGGGCAGCGAGCGGACCTGACGATCCCAGGAGTCCCGCAGCGCGGGGTACTGCCCGATCAATGCGACGATCTGACCGAGAATCACCACCACCCACAACTCGGTGGCGATGGATATCGCGTCGGGACGTTTGGGCCGCTCGCCACGGTCGGTCTGGACACCGGGCTGCGGTGCCGGGTGGATCGGTGCGGACATGATTCCAGCCTAATGAATCATCGGCGGCCTGGTCGGCGCGAGTTCGCGTGGCCCATCCGCCGACGGTCGGCGCGAGCCCACCGATGACCTCGGTGGTCCGCCGACAGGGCCTATGCCAACCGGTCGGCCACTTCTGTAGCCCAATACGTGAGGATGATCGAGGCGCCGGCGCGCTTGATCGATGTGAGGGATTCGAGGATGGCGGCGTCACGGTCGATCCAGCCGCGTTCGGCGGCCGCCGTGATCATCGCGTACTCACCACTGATCTGATACGCCGCGACGGGCACATCGGCGATCTCGGCGGCGTCACGCACGATGTCGAGATAGCTCATCGCGGGCTTCACCATCACCAGATCGGCGCCCTCCTCGAGGTCCAACCGGATCTCACGGAGTGCCTCGATCCGATTGGACGCGTCCTGCTGGTAGGTACGCCGGTCCCCCTCCAGCGACGACCCGACCGCCTCGCGGAACGGCCCGTAGAACGCCGACGCGTACTTGGCCGCGTAGGCGAGAATGCCGGTGTCGGTGAATCCTTCGGCGTCGAGTCCAGCCCGGATGGCGGCCACCTGGCCGTCCATCATGCCGCTCGGTCCGAGCAGGTGGGCGCCCGCGCGGGCCTGGGCCAACGACATGGACACGTACCGGTCCAGCGTCGCGTCGTTGTCGATGCGGCCCTGGCCGTCGACGACTCCGCAGTGCCCGTGATCGGTGAACTCGTCGAGGCAGGTGTCGGCCATCAGGACCGTCTGGTCGCCGAGGTCGTCGCGCAGCAGTCGCAACGCACGATTCAGCACCCCGTCGTCGGCATCGGCGCCCGAGCCGACGGCATCCTTGTCCTCCGGGGTCGGCACGCCGAACAACATCAGCCCACCGACACCCGCACGCACCGCCTCCTCGGCCGCCGCGCGCAGCGAGTCCGACGTGTGCTGCACGACACCCGGCATCGACGAGATCGGCCGCGGCTCGTCGATGCCGTCCGCGACGAACATCGGCAACACCAGATCTTGCGGTGCGACCACGGTTTCGGCCACCAGTCGGCGCATCGCGCGAGTCGACCTCAGGCGGCGTGGGCGGATCACCGGAGCCATGGCAGTAATCTCCTTCGCTTGATCGCCCCTCGCGACCCCGCCGGTTTCTCGCGGGTGCTCAGGGAGCGGTGGTGAAGCTCGATGATCGCAGCTCCTCAGCGGTGATGGATCTCGTTGCGTCACAGGGGCCGGCGAACCGGGCCTTGCGGGGACCGGCAGTGAGCGCCACTCGATCGTCGCGGTCGACGAACGTGTGGATGCTCACCTGTCGGACACCCGTTCTCACGACCGCGAGCGGCGAGACTTCTTCCGCGGTGGCGGCAGCGCACCTTCGGCGCGCAGTCGCGCAGCGTGTTCGGCGAGAGCATCGATCAGCTCCGGCACCGAGGCGTTCTCCGGCTGCACGTCCACCCGCAGGCCGAACTCCGTTGCGGTCTCGGCGGTCTTGGGCCCGATGCACGCAACGATGGTGCGCGCGTGCGGTTTCCCGGCGATACCGACCAGGTTGCGCACCGTGGAGCTCGAGGTGAAGCAGACCGCGTCGAAACCGCCGGTCTTGATCATCTCGCGGGTCTCGGCGGGCGGCGGGGCGGCCCGCACGGTGCGGTACGCGGTCACGTCGTCGATCTCCCAGCCGCGCTCACGCAGCCCCTCGGACAGGGTCTCGGTGGCGATGTCCGCACGGGGCAACAGGATTCGGTTCACCGGGTCGAACACGTCGTCGTAGGGAGGGAAGTCCTCGAGGAGCCCGAGCGAACTCTGCTCACCCGACGGCACCAACTCCGGCTGGATACCGAGCGTGCGCACCTTGTCGGCTGTGGCCTCACCCACGCAGGCGATCTTGACACCCGAGAAGGCGCGGGCGTCGAGTCCGAACTCGGCGAACTTCTCCCACACCGCGCGCACCGCGTTGGTGGAGGTGAACACCACCCACTGGTAGCGGCCGTCTACCAAACCCTTGACGGCCCTTTCCATCTGGGCCGGGCTACGCGGAGGCTCGACGGCGATGGTCGGCACCTCCTTGGGGATGGCGCCGTGGGTGCGCAGGCGCTCACTCATGTCGCCGGCCTGGTCCTTCGTACGCGGCACCAGGACGGTCCAGCCGTAGAGTGCCCGCGATTCCCACCAGGAGAGCTTGCCGCGGTTGCTGACGACCTTGCCGATGGTCAGGATCAGCGGCCCGACCAGGGCGTTGCCCTGCTCGTTGAGAGTGGCCAATGTCGCCTCGATGGTCCGCTGCGCGCAGGTGGTGCCGTTCACGGTGATCGCGACCGGGGTCTGCGCGGCCATCCCGTGCTCGGTCAGCGCGCTCGCCGTCTCCGCGAGGTGACCGGCGGTGGCGTGCAGCACGAGGGGTCCGGGCGCAGCCGCCAGGGCCGCCCAGTCGACGCCCTCTGCACGGACATCGGCCTCGGTGTGGCTGGCGCCGAGCGGCATGCCCGCGTAGCTCGGCACCACCGACGCCGAGGGCAGACCGGGCAGCACCTCGAACTGGATCGACGACCGGGCCACCGCATTGACCTCGGTGAGCACCGAGTCGGTGGTCAGCGGATCACCGGAGACCACACGGACCACGTCGGTGCCGTTCTTGGCGGCGGCGACGAGGGTCTTGGCCACCTCGGCCGGATCGCCGAGCGCCGGATGTACGACGGATGTCTCGGACTCCTCCTCGGCGGGCTTGTCCGCGGGAGTCGTGTCGGCGTCCTGGGCAGCGGTGTCCTTGGCTGCCGGGGAGCTCTTCTTGTTGCGCGCCGCCTTCTCGGCCGCCTCGCGACCGGCCGCGCCGATCATCGCGACGACGCCGGCCGGGACGTCGGGATCGATGTAGGCCATCTCGGCCCCTTCGATCACGTTGCGGGCACGCACGGTCAACAGGTCGGGGTCACCCGGACCCGACCCCACGAACAGGATCCGTCCCGGATTGACCTTCTTCGTACGGCTCATGAGTTCGCACTCTCCTGCCCCGTTCGGGGCTGCAGTTCCTTCTGCTACCGGAGTTGCGAATGAGTGGGCCCGTGGATCCGCGACCCGCTCACCAGCGACGCCCGCGGCGCCGCTAGGCTTGCGAACCGCGGCCGACGAGCGCGCCCGCTCCCAGCTCCAGCAGTTCGGCGGCGAGATCCTTACCGAGTTGCTCCGCACGTTCGACGGGTCCCACCACCGAAGCGCGGATCACGTCCGATCCGTCCTCGGCCGCCACCGCCGCGCGCAGCGACAGTTCGGCGAAGATGCGTCCGTCGTCGTCGATCGACTCGACCACCTCGGCGATCGCACCGACCGGGGCGGTGCACCCGGCCTCCAGGGCCGCGAGCACTCCGCGTTCGGCGTCGATCGACGCCCGGGTGGACGGGTCGTCCAACTCGGCGAGTATTCTCACCAGTTCGGCATCGTCGGAGCGGCACTCCACGGCCAAGGCCCCCTGCGCCGGCGCCGGTAACAGCACCACCGGGTCGAATGCCTCGGTGACGGCATCGGCCCTGCCGATGCGTACCAGACCGGCCCTGGCGACCACGACTGCGTCGAGTTCACCGCTGGCGACTTTGCCCAACCGAGAGTCAAGGTTGCCTCTTAGGGGGCGGATTTCCAAACCGAGACCTAATGCTCTAAGCTGTGCCGCCCTGCGTGGGGCGGAAGTCCCCACCGTGGACCCCGGCGGCAGCTCGCCGAGCACCATGTCACCCCTGCTGACCAGCGCATCTCGCGGATCCTCGCGCGGCGGGACCGCGGGGATGACCAGGCCCGGCTCGGGTGCGGTGGGCAGATCCTTGTAGGAGTGGATCGCGACGTCGACCTCGTTGTTGGTCAACGCCTGCCGGATCGCGGTGGTGAACACCCCGACCCCGATCTCGGCCACCGGCTTCTGGGATGCGTCCCCGGCCGTCTTGATGATGACCAACTCGGCGGGATGCCCGGCCTGTGTCAGGGCGTCCGCGACGGTCTGTGCCTGTGTCCGCGCCAGCAGCGATCCGCGCGTGCCGATGCGGATCACGTTGTCCGGGGCGCTCACTTCTCGACGCCGTCGGCCGCAGGGCCACCGAGCCCGGACACTTCGGGAGCCGAAACCGATTCGGTGGCGCCGGGCTTGAGTTCGAAGAGTTCTCGGAGCGCTTCGGCGTAGTGGTCGCCGTTGGGTGTCGACGCCAACTGCTTGACGCGCACCGTCGGCGCATGCAGCAGCTTGTCGACGACCCGGCGCACCGTCTTGGCGACCTCGTCGCGCTGCGGATCGTCGAGATCGGGCAGTCGGGTCTCCAGCCGCAGGATCTCCGCCTCGACCACGTCGGCCGCGCGCTGGCGCAGCGCGGCGACGGTCGGGGTGACCTCGGCCTGACGCTGGTGGGTCAGATAGTCGGCCAGCTCGCCGGCGACGATGGTCCGGGCCGCGATGGCATCGTTCTCCGCGGCCTGGGTCTCCGAATCGCCGCGCAGACCCTCGATGTCGACGACGTGCACGTCGGGCAGGCGTCCGGCGGCAGCATCGACGTTGCGCGGCAGACCGAGATCACAGATCACCAGCGGACGGCCGTTGGTGCGGGCGGCCAGTGCCGAGTGCACATCCCCCACACCCACGACGACGCCGACCGAACCGGTGCAGCTCACCACCACGTCGGCGGCGGCCATCACCGCAGGCAGTTCGTCGAGTCCGGCGCCACGCACCCGGATACCGTGATTCGCGGCGATGTTGGTCGCCAGATGTTCGGCATTGGCCACCGTGCGGTTCACCACGACGAGATCGGTGACGCCCTCACGGGCGAGCTGAGCCGTTGCCAGGCCGCCCATGGCGCCCGCGCCGACGACGACCGCCGACCGCAGGCGCGCGTCCCCGCCCGCCGAGGTCAGCACTGACTGTGCGCGATGGAGCGCGACCGACACCACGGACGCACCGGCGCGATCGATCCCGGTCTCCGTGTGGACCCGCTTGCCCACCCGCAGCGCCTGCTGAGCGAGTTCGTGCAGGACACGTCCGGCCGACTGGTTCGCGTCCGCGTCGAGGTAGGCGTTGCGCAGCTGACCGAGGATCTGCTGTTCACCGACGACGAGGGAGTCCAGACCTGCCGCGACGGTGAACAGATGCTCGACGGCCGCCTCCGAGTAACGCACGTAGGCGTGCCGGGTCATCTCGTTGACGGTCATTCCCGAGTGATCGCCGAGAACGGCTCCGACGGCTTCGAGAGCGGGGTGGAAGGCGTCGACGACGGCGTAGATCTCGACCCGGTTGCACGTCGACACGAGCATCGCCTCGGAGACCGACCGCGACGACAACAGCTTGTCGATGATCTTGGGTCGATCGTGATCGGACACCGCCAACCGTTCGAGCACCTCAACGGGTGCGCTCCGGTGCGAGACCCCGAACAACAAAACACTCACGCCGTCACCGTTTCCTCACCCGTTCGAGACCATCGTCGGGCCCATCGCGGGTTCTCTGTTTGTCCCTCGCGTGGCTGCGACACTCGCGGCCGAGGCCGTCGAAACACGCGAACGCGAGGCATTGAACGCCAACACCTGTAGCTCCAAGGCTAGATCAACCTGTCTGACGAAGACATCGGAGTCCGTCCGCAAGGTCGTCGGCGTGATGTTCAGCAGCTGTTTGACACCGACCGAGACGAACGCGTCGCAGGCTGCCTGTGCGTCCGCATCGTCGGTGGCGATGACTCCGATCTGGATCGGTGTCATGCCTTTCCCGCCACATACGTCGACGATGTCGCGGAGCGCGGCGATCGCGGGCGCATCGGGCTCGATACGGGTTCCGACCAGCGTGTCGTCGGCGTCGAACATGGCGACGACGCGGATGCCGCGCCCGAATCCGGTGTGCGTGAGCAGGGCTTGGCCCAGTCGGCCTGCACCGGCCAGCGCAACCGTGTGGATGGTGTCGGTGTGCAGCGCGAGCGAGATCTTGGCGGTGAGGCGGCCGACGTCGTAGCCGACGCCGCGCACACCGTTGGCACCGATGTGGGACAGATCCTTGCGCAGTATGGCCGGGTTGACGCCGGCTGCGGTGGCGAGTTGGCCGCTGGAGGCCACCAGGATGCCCCGCTCGCTGAAGGACCGCAGGACGTGCAGATAGGTGGCCAGTCGGGTCACTGTGGGGGCAGGGATGTCGGTTGCGTCCGCCGCGGGCGGTGGCAGGGCGGCGGCGGGAGGCTCGGCGTCGCCCGACATCTGACGATCGGCGGCCACACTCACCTCCAGTTTCGTTCACACGACGATCATTCGAGGATATAGCCACCCTGTGAAACTGTTCACAGGGCCCCTCGGGATTCGCGGGCCTGTTCGGTCAGACTGTTGCGGCATCTGTGGCGGCGGCGATCACGCCTGGCCACCCGCACCGGCGTGCGCTGCGGGTGGCCTCTGGCTTCGCACCGTGGTCAGGCGACGGCCGTACGGATCGCGACGGCGAGATCGCGCAGCGTCGTCGTCGTGGCGGAGCCGCGCGTGTCTGTCGTGGCGGAGCCGCGCGTGTCTGTCGTGGCGGAGGCGGTCAGGGTGTGGATCACCGAATCGAGGACGTCGACGGGCAGGAACGATCCGACATTGCCGCGAAACTTCTCGACCACCTCGTCGACGGTCAAAGCCGAATCCGGGTTGCCGCGTGCGTTGCGGACCTCGGCGGTGAAGTTCCCGGACACGGTCCGGACGGTGACCCGAGACGGACGGTTGGTCGGCAGCTCGGCGCTGAAGTCGGGAACCTCGCGCAGGTGCACACGATCGATCAGCACGCCGATCTCGGGCCGGTCGAATTGCTCGGGGAGAAATCCGTCGGCGTCCAGGCGGCCGTCGAGCACCACCGAGGCGACGCAGCGCGGAATCGAGAAGCGGGCGTGCAGATCCGACTCGGCGCCTGCGGTGTCGAGGGATGCCGCGAACGCGAACGTGCCGATGTCGATCGCGACGATGTCCGACGGCGCGGGATCGCCGGCGGCGGCCAGCGCCGGCCGCAGGGCGTCGAGGGTCGGGTGCACCCACCGGGCGCACGCGTACGGCTTGAGGTAGCTGTCGCGCAATCGCCACCGCTCCCCCAGCTGCCCGGTGATCTCGTCGACGTCGACGTCGGTGGTGACGACCCCGTCATAGAGGGTCTCGAGCAGACCGTCGTCGACCGTTCCGGCCGCGGCGTTCGCGGCGGCGAGCGCCCCGTAGTACGACCCGAGGCCGGTCCACAGGTTGCGCACGGTGCCGCCGTGCATGGGGACGGCCAGCGTGGCGGCCAGCGGTACCGAACCGCCCAGTCCGATCGCTCGTGTCGACCGCTCTGCGTCGGCGCCGACGAACGCACACATGGTGACGGCAGCCGCGATCGGACCGTGGATGCCGTGCGGGTGCAGACCCGGGCGCAACGACGTCCCGACGCCGAACCGCAGTCCCACCTCACACCCGAGGACGAAGGCTGCGATCGCGGTGTCGTCGTCGACGGCTCCGGCCGTGAGCGCGTGCAGCAGCGCAGGTAACACGTGGGGCGCGGGATGGGCGGTCGGGACGGGTGGGAGCCGGGCACCTGCCGGGTGGAACGAACCGCCGGAGTCGGCGTCGAGCCAGGTGGCGGCCGAGCCCAGGGTCGTCGTCCAGGCGAACGGCACGCCATCGGTCTGCTCGACGGCGATCTGCAGGTTCTCGCCCAGCTGCTGCACCGCCGGATATCGCAGGCCGCCGATCAGCGCGCCGAGTGAGTCCAGCAGGAGCAGACGACCGAACGTCCAGATCTCCTCGGGGATGTCGCGGCGACCGGTCTCGGCGACGAAACGGCCCAGTGCGGGCAGATCGAGCACCACATCGGTCATCTGTTCATCTCCCTGGAGGCCAGCCCGGCGCGCACCGCCGAGACGGTGGCGGCCAGACGGTCTTCGATGCCGGCGGTGGCGCCCGCGAGGACGACACCGTCGACGCCGAGATCGGCGAGCGGACGCAAGCGTGCGGCGATCTCGTCTGCCGAACCGGTGAGCAGGAAACGGTCGCGGATCAGCGCGTGCGCCCGCTCGTCGGAGCCCTGCATCGCGGACGCGTCGGCGGTGCCGTGTTTGCGGTAGTCGTGTGCAGCGGCGACGGCCGCCACCCGGTCGACCAGGTCGTCGGCTATGTCGTACCACTGCGGCGACCGGGCCAGGCGGCTCGCGCACGAGCCGAGGATCGGCGCGGCGGCTTCGCGCGCCTGCTCGTCGTCGGCGGTGACGACCCCGCGCAGGAACAGCCAGCACGCGGCGTCCGGGCGGGCCGCTCGTGCGGTGGCCACCGCACGTTCGACGACGGTCGTCGAGGCGCCGACGTCGAGCAGGACGCCGCCCACAGCCTGAGCGTTGACCTCGATGGTGCGGGGTCCCGACCCTGCGCCGAGCACCGGTCCGGTCCGGGGCGCCAGGTCGTCGAGTCGCGCACGGAACTCCGCGATCAGGCTCTGGTAGGTCGTCTGTGACGGGACGGGCAGGCCCTCGTTGACCAGTGAGCTCTCCCCGCGGGCGACGACGGTCAGCACGCGGCCGGGGAACCGGTCGGCGAGAGTCGCGCACGATTGCGCGACGACACTCGGATGGTGCAGGCCGAGGCCCATCACGCACGGGCCCGAGAGGGCCGCGTCGGTGGCGGCGAGGACGCTCGCGGCGGTCAGGAACGGCTCCGGAAACAGTCGCGGGTTGTCGGCGAAGCCGACGCCGTCGACACCGTCGCGCACGGCGCGTTCTGCGGCGACCAGCGGGTCCTGCACGCTGCGTGGCCGCGCGAGGTTGAGCAGGATCGGCGGCACCGTCACGAGATGTCCGCGGTCGGGACGGCGCGCCCGGCGGCCGCCGACAGCGTGTGCGCGACGCTTCCGGGCATCGGCGTGATCGCGTCGGCGGGCAGCGCCGCGGCCAGCCATCCGGACGCGGCGGCGTGTCCGGCGGTCCAGCCGTGGGTCGACGCGTGCTCGGCGTCGGGGACGAACAGCTGGAGGCTCGCGGCGAGGTCGAGAACGTCTACGAGGTCGGCGCCCTCGGCAGGACCCGCGAGCGACGCCGCGGTCGCAGCGGCGAGCGTCGCCAGCGTCGGGTAGGCGACGGGATCGGCACCGAGGAGTTCGGTCGCGTCGTCCAGCACCGCCTCGCCCGCGATCACCGCCCGACCGACGCGCACCGGATCGGCGTCGGCGGCTGCTGCGGCGACGGCCGCCAGCAGCGGCGCCCACTGCCGTCCGGGGGCGGCGGCTGCGAGCCGGGCGCCGTTCCACATCAGTGCCGGGTAGGTGGGCGCGGTGCGGGTCGTGCCCAGCAGCGGGGAGCCACCGTCGGCGGCGATCAGGCCGGCCCACGTCGCGGCGCCGTCCGACTCGGCCGGGGCGAGCTCGGACGGCAGTGTCTCGGCCAGGGCGGCGGCCGCGGCATCGTCGACGATCCCCGACGAGTAGACACTCAGCGCGTGTTCGGCAAGACGCGCGGTGACCGCCGGTGACGGCCCGCTCAGCTCGGTGGCCGTCACCGGTCGCGCTCCACCACGGTGCTCTCACCGATCAGATAGAACTTGAAATCAGTGCGGCCGGCGGGGCCGCGCTCGGCGGGCAGCGGGTTCTCGTCGAACCAGGCGCGGTACGCGAGATAGGCGTCGTGGTCGGCGAAGTGCATCTCGGCGATCCGGTAGAGATCAAGACTCGGCGGGATCTCCGCAGTGCCGCCGGACGCCGAGGTCACCGGGTACAAGATCTTGTTGAAGATGATCCGGTCGACGTTCGGGTTCGCGAGCAGGTCGGGTGCGTGGACGTCGAAAAGCCAGCGCTCGTATTCCTCCTCGCTGACTCCGTCGACGATGGTGTATCCGAGAAGCGCCTTGATCATCTCCGGTGGTCCCTTCACTGCGAACTGTGGTCATGGGTGGGCAGGTCGAAGGCCTGTGCGCCCTCGCCGAAGCCCTCGACGCGTATCCGGATCGGTGTCACCCGGACGCCGCGCATGGTCGCGTCGATCTCCGCGCGCCCGCGCCGCGGGGCCTTTTCGTGTCCGGCGGCGCGCAGGCGTTCCGTGTGGCGGTGGTAGACGTCCCACGTCTCGTCGGCGTCGAGGAGCCGCGCGGTGCCGCGGAGAAACACGACGCGCGGAATGGTCAGCCCGAGGTCGAAGGTCCAGGGTGAGTCGTTCACCGAGTCGGGCGACGGGGCGCCGGCCCAGGTGACGAGGACCCGCGGATCGCGTTCGAGCTGAGCGTTGCGCCGGTGCACGCGCCGCTGGACCATCTCGACGGTCCAGTCGTCGGCGAGGAACGCGCTGGTGGTGCGCCCGACGGCCTCACCAGTCCGATCGAACGTCACCACCTGTGCGAAACCGGCCTCACGCTGCACGAACTCCCGCGCAGCCCGCTCGACGTCGGTCAGGTCAGCCATTCGCGACGACAGTCGCGGCGAGGTAGGCCAGTCCGAAGGCCGGCATCAGGCCGTTGCCGGCCAGGTATCCGCCGGCACCGTGGCCGGAGACGCCGGCGGCGGCACCGCCGGACGCGTACAGCCCCGGGATCGGGGTGTCGTCGTCGTCGACGACGCGGGCCTTCTCGTCGACGAGGAGGCCGCCCTGGGTGTGGAACAGCGCAGGCACCACGCGGACTGCGGCGTACGGCGCCGCCAGCGGCGCCTCGTATTCGCGACCGAAGCGATCCTCGATCTCCCCGCGCGCGGCGCGTGCCGACTCCTCGATCTCGGCGACGACGGCGTCGACCGGCAGCCCGGTGACCTCGGCGAGGCCTGCGGCGTCGTCTGCCCAGACCTCGGCGCCCGACTCGACCGTCTGCCGAAAGTCGGTGAACGGCAGGCACAGGTCGTGGACGCGACGGTCGAAGACCACCCAACCAGTCGCACCGGGGCGCTGGGCGAGGTACGGACCGAACTCGGAGTAGCCGCTCGTCTCCTTCGCGAAACGATGGCCGGTGGTGTCGAGCATGATCGCGCCGTGCATGATCGTCGCCCAGCCCAACAGCGTTGCCGATTTCGCGGCCAGCGCGCCATGTCCCTGGTAGGCGTCGAGGTACGCCGAGGCGGCGCCGAGCTTCGTGCCGATCCGCAGCGCGTCGCCCCGCGAGGTCTCGCTGCCGTGGTAGGTGGCCGATGCGATCTCGGGCATGTGCTTGTCGACCATCGCGTGGTCGGCGCCGAAACCGTTCGTGGCCAGCAGCACTGCCGGGGTCTCGATGCGCTCGGCGGCGCCCGACGGGTCGGCGACGACGACGGCGCAGACCTTGCCCTCGTCGTCGAGTTCCACGTCGGTGAGGCGCGCGGGCACCAGGAAGTCGATGTTCGGGTGATCGCGGGCGGTCCGCGCCAGGTGGTCGATCAGCGCGTTGCCGTGCCGCTCCGGGATGGTGTGGCAGCGGTCCACCGAGTGGCCCGGGTAGTGCATGTCGGTCATCAGCGAGATCTCCAGCCCGACCTCGTCGGCCAACCACTCGACCATCTCGCCGCTCACGCCTGCGAGGGTCCGGGCAAGTCGCTGATCCCCGGTGCCCTTGGTCTTGCGGTCGACGTCGGCGGCGAAGATGTCCGCCGAGTCGGAGATGCCGAGCTCTTTCTGGAACCGGCTACCGACGCCCGGGATCATCGCGGTGCACATCGATGTGTTGTTGCCGCGGGTGAAGTGCTCGCTGGCCTCGACCACCAGCACGTCCAGGCCGAGCTGCGCGGCGCGTAGCGCGGCGATCAGTCCGCCGCCGGCACCGGCAACGACGAGGTCGGGTCCGTCGGCGCTCACGCCTTGCCTCCCGCCGCGACGAGTTCGAGGGCCCGGATCACCGGGTCGACCACCGGGACGGCGGACGGGTGATCGGGGTCGACGTCGACGGCCGAGCAGCCGTTGAGCAGCGACCGCACGCCGCGCGGCGCGAGGGACGCCGCGGCGTTGTCGAGCTGGGCCTGCCACTCGGGGCCCTCGCTGACTGCGTCGAACGGCAGGTCGAGGATCTCCACGTCGGTCAGCCACCGCGACCAGCCGTAGACATCGGCGACGCGCCGCATCTCGGCGGCGATCGCGTCGTTGCGGACGACGCCGCCGGTCGGGGCGCCGAGTGCCGCCGCGTAGGCGAGGTTCACGCGCAGGATGCCGATCACCGGACGGTCGAGCTCGTCCTGTAGCCGCGCGACGGCCGGGTCCAGGACGCAGTCGGGCATCACCGCGTCGAACTCGGCGGGCGCACCTGCGAGCGCGGCGTGCACGTACTCATCCGAACGTGCGATGTCGTCGGCCGAATCGAGGCTGGTCGGGGCGCCCTCGGGCAGGTCGTGCAGCGTGACGGTGACGCCCTCCGGCGCGATGGTGTCGTACCGCTTCTGACGGCGCCCGAGTTCGTCGGCGCCGACGTGAAGCGGAGTGGTCGCGAAGATCTTCATGGGGGGACTCCTCCGGTCAGGGATTGGTCAGGGTGTGCAGCACCGCGCGAACGCCGCGCGCGTCGGGCAGCGACGACGCCGCGTCCAGGACGCGGGCCAGGGTGTCGCCGTCACCGAGCAGATCGCGCAGCAGCGTGACGGTGCGCTCGTGGTCGAACGGTTCGCGGGCCGCGTCACCGATCGGGTTGGCCGCCTCTTCCCGCAGCACCCGGCCGTCGGCGAGGGTGATCTCGACGGCGGCACCGCGAGCATCGGGCAGCCGGTCGTCGAACATCGGATCGGCGACCACCGCCACGCGGTCGGCCAGAGCCAGGAACTCCGCGGCCGACGACGAGTCGAAACCGTCGGGTGTCACACGTCCGTGCAGAAGCGCGGTCGCCACGACGTAGGGAACGGAGAACATCGCGGCGAGCCGGTTGTTCCACCGGGTGCGCTGCAGGTTCGCCGCCGCCGAGTAGGTCGAGACCCGGATGCCGGTGATCTCGTCGACCCCCGCCTCGCCGAGTTGCTCGCGCAGCACGAGGGTCGCGTCGACGGTCGGGTGGGTGAATGCACAGGACGCATGCCGCTTGAAGTAGCCGAGGCCGATGTCCCAGCGCTTCCCCAGCTCCTCGAGCAGGACTGTCGGGTCGAACGTGCCGAGCAGCCGGCCGAGGCTGTGCGCGACGATGCCGGTCGGGTTCGCCATCCCGGCCTTCGCCAGCCGGGCCGCGGCGAGACCCGACATGTTGCAGGCGCCCATCCACTCGTTGCGGACCGGATTGCCGTCGAGCGCTGCGGAGAACGGTCCGGCGATCGGCATGCCGCTCGCCGCGTCGACGGCCGCGGTGATGCCCACGGCGTCGAGGCCCATCAGCTTCGCGCAGCCTGCGGCCGCCCCGGCGAAGCCCCAGTTGCCGTGCGGATGCAAGCCGGGAACCGCGGTGGACGCGCGGCCGTAGCGTGCCCCGACCTCGTAGGCGACGAGCAGCGCTGCTGCCGTCGACGGGCCGTCGGAGTCGAGCTGCGCAGCGAGGGCGAGGACCGCCGGGAAGCTGTGCGCGGCGGGGTGACCGCCCGCGAACTTGTTGCCCTCGTCCATCTCCAGGCTCACCAGCGCCGTCGCGTTCAGCCATGCAGCGATCTCCGGCGACGTCGTCACCCCAGCGCCGATCAGCGGCGCGTCGCCCGCCCCGGGCGCCCATGCGTCGACGAGACCGGCACGTTCGGGCAGCCGTGCGCCGAGCATCGTGACGCCGAGCGTGTCCAGCAGCACCAACCGCAGCCGGTCGCGTACCGGCGCCGGTGTCGACTCCCACCTCAGATCGGCCGCCCACGTCGACAGGGCCGTCGCCGCGGACAGGGCTGCCTGCTGCGCGTCGTCGAGAGCCGCCGTCGTCTGATCACTCATAGTCCGAGATAGGCCTTCCGCACTCGCTCGTCACCGGCCAGTTCCTTGCCCGGCCCCTCCAGCACCACGCTGCCGCTCTCCAGGACGTACGCCCGGTCGGAGATGGCGAGCGCCTGTGCCGCGTTCTGCTCGACGAGCAGCACGCCGATGCCGGTCTCGCGGATCGCCGCGGCAGCGTTCAGGACGTCCCAGGTGAGCTTCGGCGACAGACCGGTCGACGGTTCGTCGAGCATGAGGAGCTTCGGCTGCGCCATCAGGGCGCGACCGATGGCCACCATCTGCTGCTGACCGCCGGACATGGTCTGGGCCACCTGCTTGCGCCGTTCCTTGAGGATCGGGAACAGGTCGAAGACCTTCCCCATCTCATCGTCGACGGCGCTCTTGTCCCGGGACCACGCGCCGAGCACCAGGTTCTGCTCGACTGTCATCGGACCGAACAGGTCACGGTCCTCGGACACCTGGATCACCCGGTGGCGCACCACCTGGTGCGGCTTGAGCCCGGAGATCCTCTCGCCCTCATACCGGATCTCCCCGGTGCGGGTCTCGATGAGTCCGCTGATCGCGCGCAGCATGGTGCTCTTGCCCGCACCGTTGGCGCCGACCACCGACACGAGCTCGCCCGCGTCGACGTGAATGCTGAGGTCGTGCAGGATCTGCAGCTTGCCGTACCCGGCCGTGATGTTGTCGAGCTCAAGCATCGGCGATCTCCGTTCCCAAGTACGCTTCCTGGACGGTCGGGTCGGCCACGACCGCCGCGGGATCACCGGACGCGATCACGCGACCGCGGTCGAAGACGACGACCGAGTCGGACAGGCGCATGACGGCGGCCATGATGTGTTCGATGAAGACCATGCTCAGGCCCTCCCGTTCACGCAGGTCGGCGAGCAGTTCGACGACCGGCGTCCGCTCGGAGGGGACGAGGCCGGCGAGCACCTCGTCGAGCAGCAGCAGCTTGGGCGAGCGGGCCAGCACCCGGGCCAGCTCCAGTCGCTTGAGCGCGGCGGTGTGCATCGAATCGGACACCATGTCGGCCCACTCGGCCATGCCGGTCGCCTCGATGACCTCGTCGGCCCGCTTCCGCGCGGCACTGTGCGAGCCGCCGTTGGTCAGGGCCGCGGTGATCACGTTCTCCCGCGCGGTCATCGATCCGAACGGTCGCATCAATTGGAAGGTGCGACCGACGCCGGCGTGGGCGATGCGGTGCGGCGCGAGTCCCGTCCGGTCCTCACCGAATATCCGCACCGAACCGGTGTCGGGGGTGAGGGCGCCGGTGATGCAGTTGAAGAATGTCGTCTTGCCTGCACCGTTGGGGCCGATCACACCGACGATCGAACCCTCCGGGACATCGAGTTCGACGTCGGCGAGCGCGTGGACGCCTTTGAACGACTTGCTCAGGTCCCGTACTTCGAGAACGTTGGTCATCGTTGTCTCCACCAGTTCTTGATCGTCCCGACAATTCCCTTCGGCAGCACCAGCACGATGATGATGAGCAGGATCGAGTAGACGACCACGTCCAGTCCGCTGCGGCCGGCGAGGAAGTCCAGGAACGCCGGCGGGGTGCGGCCCCATTCGGCGGTCAGCTCGTTGAGCGGACCGATGATCAGGGCGCCGACGATCGGGCCGGCGATGGTCGCGATTCCGCCGATGACGGCCGGGGTGATGGCCTGCACCGACTGGACGCTGCCGAACGCGATGTCCGGGTCGACGAAGATGTAGTACTGCGTGTAGAAGACCCCGGCGACCGCGGTGATCGCGGCCGAGAGCGCCATCGTGGTCAGCTTGACGCGCATCACGTCGACGCCCAGCGAGTCGGCGGCCTCCTCGTTGTCGCGGATGGCGACGGTGTAGATGCCCGGCCGCGAGCGCAGGTACCACATCGTGACCAACACGCAGATGACCAGCAGGGCCAGGCCGATGTAGAAGTATTGCGGCGCATTGGCGTCGAACTGCAGCATCCACCACGAGTCGTTCGTGAGCAACGGGACGTGCAGTCCGGCGGTGCCGTTGAGGAATTCGGTGTTGGTGGCCAGCAGGCGGAGCATCTCGGCGAACGCGAATGTCGCGAGGGCGAAGTACGCGGCGCGCAGGTTGTAGCGGAATGCGACATAGCCGATGACCATCGCGACCAGCGCCGCCAACGCCGCACCGATGAACAGCGAGATCCACGGTGAGATCCCGAAGTGGACGATCAGATAGGCATCGGTGTACGCACCGATACCGAAGAACGCTGCGTGGCCGAAGCTGAACATGCCGCCGTAACCGCTCATCAGGTTCCAGCCGGTCGCCATCATCGCGATGATGAGGACGTTGATGGCCACGGCCTGACGGGCCTCGGGAAGGACGAGCGGGGTGAACGCCGAGACGACCACGACGATCGCCAGGAACACCAGCGGACGGGTCCAGTTGCGCGAGCCGTCCGCGCCGACCGGCGACTTGGGCAGCATGCGGGTGAGCACGGTGGTCATTGGCTCGAACCTCCGAACAGGCCCTGCGGACGGATCAACAGGATCAGCAGGAACAGGATGAAGACGCCGAGCAGGGGGCTCTGACCGACGATCGCGACACCGCCGAGCTGCTCGACGAGGCCCACGATCAGACCACCGATGAGGGCGCCCATCACGTTGCCCAGCCCACCCATGACGACCACGACGAAGGCCAGGATGTTGAACTGCTCGCCTGCGGTCGGGGAGATGGTGGTGAACGGCGCGATGAGCATGCCCGCCGCACCGGCGCACGCGGCACCCAGACCGAACGTGACCGCGTAGACCGAGCGGACGTTGATACCGACCAGGCCTGCGCCCTGCGGGCTGGCGGCGACGGCGCGGATCGCGCGACCGTACGAGGTGCGGTTGAGTAACAGGTACAGCAGACCGGCGAGGACCAACGCACCGACGAACGCGATGATGTGCGAGCGCGTGACCACCGCACCGAAGATGTCCACGCCCGGATCGGACGACAGGTTCACCGACAGCGGATCGCCGCGGAAGATCATCAACAGCACGTTCGCAATGAGCAACGACAGGCCGATGGTGATCAGCAGCTGACTCTCCAGCGAGCCCATGGCCCGGCGCAGGAGCAGAGCCTGCACTCCCATGCCGATGATGAACAGCGCCGCGATGGCGATCGGCAACGCGATGTACGGGTTCAATCCCGTCCACTCGACGAACTGGTAGGTGACGAACAGTCCGACCGTCAAGAACGCGCCGTGGGCGAAGTTGACGATGTCCAGGACCCCGAAGATCAATGTCAGGCCCATGGCCAGCAAGCTGTAGACGCCGCCGGTGACGATGCCGGTGAGCACCGCCTGCCAGGTGATGGCCAGACTGCCCGAGCGCAGGAACGCCCCGACGAACAGCGCGACGAGGATCGCCAGCATCACTGCCAGCGGGACCGACGACTTGACGCCGGCGATCGCCCGTGCCGCGATGTTCGGGGTGGCCTCGTCCGAGCCGAGCTCCGCACTCGCTTGCGTCGGCGGCGCGCTCATCGACCCGGTCCTGCCGGGAAGACGATCGGCTTGACCGCGAACTGAGTCGGGTAGACGACGTGCGGAGCACCGTCGAGGACCTGGGTGAGAATGGGGAGGGTCGACAGGTTCTCACCGGCCTCGTCGAACCGCACTGGACCGTCGGACAGGACCACCGGGGTCACGTCAGTCTTGCCCATTGCGTCACGGACGGCCTTCGGGTCGTCGGAGCCGGACTTCTCCAGCGCTGCGGCGATCACCATCACCGAGTCGTAGGCCAGGGCCGCTCCGGTACGAGGCGTGTCGTGGAATTCCTCTGCATACGATTTCACGAAGTCCTGACCTTTCTTGCTCTTGTCGTTGATGTGGTAGTTCACGTCGAAGTAGCCGTTGCCCGCGGCGCCGGCGTCCTTCGGGAACTGTGGCTGGTCGAACGCGCCGTTCGCCGCACCGATCACTGCGTCGAGCTGCGGCTTCACGGTGGCGACCGCCTTGGCCGCCAGGACGCCGTCCCGGTAGTAGCCGGAGACGACGAGGATGTTGGCACCGCTGGCCTTGACCCGCGCGATCTGGGTGGTGAGATCGGAGACGCTCGCCGCGTCGTAGGCGATCTCCGGGCCCATCGGCAGACCGAGCTCGGCGGCCCGCCTCTTGAACGACTCCGCCACGCCGATGCCGAAGGCGGTGTTCTCGCGCAGGTAGGCAACCTTGGTGACCTCGGTGCCGGCCTGCTCGGTGACCTCCTTGACGTAGTCAGCCGTGCTCGCGCCGAACCGCTTGTTCGGTGGCTGCATGCGGAAGGTGTACTCGTACCCGTTCTCGAGGATCGCGTCGTCTCCGCAGATGTCCATCAGATAGGGCACTTCGTTGCGCTCGGCGACAACGGCGACATTCGCGCACACCGCGCTCTGGTAGCTGCCGATCATCGCGACGACGCCGTTGCTGACGAGGCGTTGCGCCTCACTCTGCCCGGTCTTGGCCGACCCTTTGGTGTCGCCCGGAGCGATCACGAGTTTCTTACCGCCCAGCGACTTGATGCCGCCTGCTGCGTTGACGGCCTCGACGGCGAGCTTCGCGCCGTTCTCCAGCTGCGCGCCGTCGCCGGCGTTGACACCGGTGAGCGGGTGCAGGGTGCCGATCGCGATCTCGTCGTCGCCCGCCACCCCACTGGCGCAGCCCGCGATCAGGACCGCGCCGAGTACGGCAGCGAGTGCCGGCACCAGCCTTCTTCTTGTCATTCCGTGCGCTCCTGACGTGGTGTCCATTCCTACCCGGGACTCCGATCCAAACCCGCCCCATTGCGTTCCGCTACACGGAACACAATTTGCAATGGATCTCAACCTAACATGTGACACCACTCACCTCAAGTGTGTGCCTTGGGTTACTCTCTACCAGTGGAAAAGGATGCGCTACGCCTATTTCGTTCCGACGTTCGGAGGACCGGGGACTGCGTATGAGCTCGGCAGAGCTCGGAGACAACTGTTCCGATGACAGAAACAGTGTCGTCGAACCCCATCTCCGGCATGCGGCGATGACCCTCGGGACACTGGCAGCACGTGTCCGGCCCGGGCACATCGCACCGCTCGTCGCCGACCGCGCGGTCGCCGTCACCCTCGACGTCCTGGCCGCCGCCGTGTCCGGCCTCGCCCACGCCGACGTTGCGGCGTTGCGCGTCGCCGTCGGTCCCGGCGGCGACGGTCCGGCGTCGGTGGTCGGTCGACGAGCGGGCGCCTGCGCGGCGCTCGCCGCGTATCTCAACGCGGCGCCCATCGCCCGTGAACAGTGGCAGGACGGGCACCGCCGGGCACGCGGACATCCGGCCTCGCATGTGGTGCCCGCGGTCCTGGCCGTCGCGGAGAGCGTCGACGCCTCCGGCCAGGCGGCACTCGCGGCGGTCCTCGCCGGCTATGAGACCGGGGTGCGGATCGGCGTCGCGATGGACGGCACGTCGCCCGGTGTGCACGACATCGGTACGTGGGCCGGTGTCGGTGCGACGGTCGGTGTCACCCATCTACTGACGGACGGCGACCCCGCCGCGCTCGCCCGCGCGGTCGACGTCGCCGCCGCCCTCGCCCTCCTCCCGGACGCGGCGACAGTGTTCGGCGGCCACACCGCGCAGAACCTGCTGCTGCCGACCTCGGTGGCCCAGGCCGTCACCAACGGTCAGGCGGCAGCCGCGGGTCTGCAGGCCTCGCCCGGCGCTCTCGAACGGCACTTCGCCGCCGTCGCCGCCCGGGATCCCGACGGCTTCGTCACGCGCCTGATGGGCCTCATCGATTTCCGGACAGAGGATCCCGGCGACTGGATGGTCCTCGACGGATATCTGAAGCGTCATCCCACCTGCGCGTTGTTGCACGGGGTGAACGATGCCGTGGAAGACCTCGTCGTCGCCGAACCGCTCTGCGCCGACGAGATCTGCGCCGACGAGATCGTCTCGATCCGGGTGCGTACCTATGCGGCCGCCGCCGCGTTCGACGAGCCGGCTCCGCAGAACGAGCTCCATGCGCGATTCAGCATCCCGTGGACCGTGGCCGCCGGTACTGTGCTCGGCGGACTGTCGGAGGCGTTCAGTCCGCGCGCCCTCGCCGATCCGTCGCTGCTCGCACTCGCCGCCCGCGTCTACGTCGAGCACGACGCCGCACTCGACCCCGGCTACCCTGCCGGCCGGCCGGCCGTGGTCTCGGTACACCTGCGTGACGGCCGGGTGGTCAGCGCCGCATCGCGCGGCGCGCCCCGGGGGGACGGACCGTCCGCGCTCGACGATCCGACCATCGCGGCCAAGCCTGTCACGCTACTGTCAGTCGGCGGCGCCGACTGGGCCGACGAGGCTATTGCCGCCGTGTCGGCGCTCACCGACGGCGGAAGCGCGCGTGACCTGGGTGAGGTGCTGCGGCGCGCCGACGTCGCACCGAGCCCGGGACGGACTCGCCGATGGCGGTAACGGCAGGCCGGCAGCGACGCCGAGCGAACGACCACAGCAGCACCGTCGGCACCACCCGTCGGCAGTCACCGGCAAGAGGGAGGCCCATGATGTCAGAGACAACGCCGATCGGCACCGTCACGCCGGGCGGTACCGAAGCCGCCGACCGCGTGGCCGACGTCCTGTTGCTGTTTGCCCGGTCAGACGCCCCGCTCGGTGTCTCGGCGATCGCGCGGAGCCTGTCGTTGAGCAAGGCCGTGGTGCACCGCATCCTGCGTTCCCTGGTTGCCCGCTCGCTGCTGCAGACAGTGCCAGACACCTCTGAGTACATGCTCGGTCCGGCGGCGGCGGCGCTGTCGGCGCGCGCGTTCAGCCAGATCGACGTCCGCTCGCTGGCGGCCCCGATCCTGCGCCGACTCCGCGACGAGACACAGGAGACGACCACCCTGTCGGTGATGACCGGCAAGGAGCGCGTCTACCTCGATCAGTTCGAGTCGCCGCAGGAGGTCAAGATGGTCGTCGAGATCGGCGTCCGGCTCCCGTTGCATTCCGGTGCGTCCAGCCGCGCGATCCTGGCGTTTCTCCCGGGGTCGTTCATCGACGACGCCGTGCGCGACCGCCAGGCGATCGACCCGGAGTTCGTCGAGGACGGCTACCGGCACGAACTCGACCAGATCCGCGAGCGCGGCTACTCGATCTCGCTCGACGAACGCGGCACCGGCGCGGCGTCGATCGCCGCACCGATCTTCGACGCGGCGGGCAACGTGATGGGCTCGATCAGTTCGTCGGGCCCGGCCTTCCGGTACGACTTCGACTCGCACCAGGCGCATGGCGCACTCGTCGTCGACGCGGCCCGGGCGATCACCGAGCGCATCCGCTCCTGACGCTCTCCTCCCCTTCGTTGAAAGGACCTGTTGTGCTCCCCCGCTCGTTTCTCTACGTCCCCGCCAACAAGCCGCCGCTGTTCGACAAGGCCGCGGCAGGTCCCGCCGACGCCATCGTCCTCGATCTGGAGGATGCAGTCCCCCTCCCCGACAAGGCCACGGCCCGCGTCGCGGTCCGCGACTTCCTCAGCAAGCGTGCATCGAGCGGCGAGGGCGCACAGACGTGGGTGCGCATCGACCCGACATCCGCCGACGCCGACTGCGACGCCGTCGTGCGGCCGGGTCTGTCGGGCATCCTGCTGGCCAAATGCTCTGCGACCGCCCTCGACGTCGTCGGCGAACTGCTGGACCGGCTGGAGACCGAACGCGGCGTCGACCGGCTCCGGCTGATCGGTCTCGTCGAAGACGCCGCCGCAATCCTCGATCTGCCGACGCTGGCCCGGCATCCGCGGCTCACCACCTTCGCGGTCGGCGAGGTGGATCTGCTCGGCGATCTACGCATGGCACGCAGCGACGCGACCGCCTCCGCGGTGACGGGCCTCCGGGCACAGGTGGTGCTGAACGCGGCCGCGGCCGGCCTGCCGGCACCGGTGGCACCGACCTCCACCGACTTCCGGGACCTCGACGCATTCGCCCGCAGCACGCGTGAACTCGTCGACCTCGGTTTCCGGTCGCGCACGGCGATCCACCCGGGCCAGATTCCGGTGATCCACGCGGTGCTGGCACCGAGCGACACCGAGATCGCCGCCGCCCGCGACATCCTGGACCGCTTCGCCGCCGCCGACGGCAAAGTGACCGTGGACGCGCACGGTCGGCTCATCGACGGTGCGGTCATCCGCGCCGCGCAGGAGACCCTGCAGCGCGCGTGACACACGCTCGGCGCCGTCACCTCCTCGGCGTCCCGTCTCGGTCCGGAACAAGTGCACACGACGGGAAGGGCGCGACCGGATTCCGGTCGCGCCCTTCCTGTTCGGGTCAGACGTGGATCACGTCCAGGTGTGGATCAGGACTCGGCGCCCGAGCGGCGGACGTACTGGCCGACCGGCTCGCCGACGATCTTCTCGTCGCGGAACACACCGGTGCCGCGCAGGAAGGTGTCGGTGACCTTGGCGGTCAGGTTGAAGCCCTCGAACGGGGTGTACTCCTGAACCGACAGCGAGTCTGCGGCGCGCACCGTGTAGTCGACGGTGTCGTCGAGCAGGCAGAAGTCCGCGTCGTAGCCGACGACGATGTCGCCCTTGTTGGCCAGGCCGTAGCGGTCGGCAGGGTTCTTGCAGACGAGCTCGGCGATGCGCGGGTAGCTCAGGCCACGCTTGCGGCCCTCGCTGATCATGCCCGGGAGCAGGTACTCGGCGCCGCCGAAGCCCGACTTCTGCAGGAAGACGTCCTCGCGGGGCTCACCGAACTTGGCCTCGTCCTTGCAGCATGCGTGGTCGGAGGTGACCCACGAGAAGTTGCCGGCCAGAACGTGATCCCACAGCGCCTCGACATCGTCACGCGACCGCAGCGGCGGGTTCACCTTGCCGCCCGGGGCGGCGGTGTTGAAGTCGGCGAGGAGGTGGCCGACGGTCACCTCGCGACGGAAGTTGATGTGCGGGAACGTCTGCTGCATCATCATGGCCGCCTCGATCGCCTTACGCGACGTGAGGTGGAGCAGGTTGATGTTCGGCAGCTCGGTCTCGTGCGCCAGGTAGGAGGCGATCGTGATGGCCAGACCCTCCGAGTGCGGCGGACGCGAGGCGCTGTAGGCCTCCAGACCGGTGAGCTTGCCCTCTTCCTCCACCAGCTTGGTGTAGGCGCGCATGATCTCGGCGGTCTCGCAGTGCAGCGACAGCGAGATGTTGTCCTTGTCCTTCGCGAAACGCGGGTCGCGACGGGCCTTTTCGATGCCGCGCATGACGAACTCGAAGTGCGCGACGTCGTAGCTCTGGTCCTCCGGCAGCATCAGGAACGACGCCTGGTTGGCCGAACGACCGTGCAGGCCGTGCGCACCGTAGAACATGAAGATCTTGAATGACGGGACGCCGAACTTGCCGATGAGATCGGGGATCTCGTCGATGTGCTCCTTCATGATCGGAGCGATGTGGAACGCGTAGTCGGTGTACGCGCGACCCTCGGTGGCCGCCAGGACCTCCGGGAAGATCTCGTTGTACGGACCGGTCTTGTTCATGTAGTACGCACCGGTGCGCATGTAGGTGATGCCGCTGGTGACACCGCCCTGTGCAGACGCCTTCGACTCGGTGGTCGCGTCCTCGGACAGTGTGTTGTAGATGCCCCAGTGCTGGTGGACGTCGACGACGCCCGGGAACAGGTGCTTCCCGGTTCCATCGACGACCTCGGCGGCGCGGGCGGCGTCGATGTTCGCCTCCACCGCGGCGAACTTGCCGCCGGAGACGGCGACGTCGAGCAGCTCGGGTGCCTCGCTGCCGGGACGCACCACCTGCGCGCCCTTGATGACCAGATCGAATTCAGCCATTGTTCTCTTGCTCCTTGACGTCGGCTATCAGTCGTGGTGGGGCCCGCTAGTGCGAGCCGGGGTCGGTGCGTCGATACCGGTGAGCGGAGCCAGCAGGCCTCGCAGGTCGGCGCAGTCGTCCAGTCGGCGACATGTGTCGGCCAACTGGTCCGCTTCGTCGATCGACAGCACCCGCAGGGCGTTGTCCCGGAACTTCGCGGTCAATTCTTCGAAGGACAGCGGCCGTGCGGGCCCGCCCCGTGTCGTGAGCACTTCGGTCACGACTTCCCGGCCGTCGGTCAGCCGCGCGGTCAAGACCGCGGGGAACTGCTCCGGGAAGATCTCTGTGCAGCGGGCGTCGGCGACGACGTCCACCTTGGCCATGATCTCGCGGCGACGCGGATCGACGGCCAGCTCGTCGGTGTAGTCGTCCAGGCCGGCGCCGAGGCCGCCGCCGCCGAGGAGACCGATGGCCACCGCATACGGTCCGCTGAACTGTGCCATGTAACCGGTCTCCGGCGTGCGCTTGACCTCGATCGGCTCACCGATGGTGCGCTTGTTCTGCTCGGGAACGCCCAGGATCAGCTCGGCGACATCGTCGGCGCCGATGCCCTGCTCGCGCAGCTCCGCGGCCGCGTCGACGGCGGCATGGGTGAAGTGGTTTGCCGGGTACGGCTTGAAGAAGATACCCGGCACGGCCCACTGCGTGCCGAGTCCGTCGGTGATCTCCGCGGCGTCGAACGTGCCGTGCAGCCAGGCCTCGAAAAAGCCGAAGCGGCCTTCGAGGACGGTCGGCGGACCGGTCAGTCCGAGGCCGACGAGTTCGGCGGCACTGATCGCGGCGTGCGCGGCCCACCCGCAGTGGATGCGCTTGACGGTGCCGCCGGTGCGGTTGGCTTCGATGATGCCCGCGGCCATCGACGCAGTCACGCCGAGCGTGTCGACGATGCGCTTCTCGTCGGCGCCGCCGAGCAGGGCGGCGGCGACCGCGGCGCCCATCGCACCGCAGATCGACGTGGCGTGCTGGCCGTGCTCGAAGAAGGTCGAGTTGCCGGCCTCACGGTCGTAACCGGCCATGCCGATCCGAACGCACACCTCGAGTCCCACGGCGATCGCGCGGATCACCGCACGGCCGCCGGCGCCGGCCCGCTCGGCGGCGGCGAGCGCGGCCGGGACGACCGAGGCGCTCGGGTGCAGGACCGACGGGAGGTGGGTGTCGTCGTAGTCGAGGGAATGCGCGAGCACGCCGTTGACGAAGGCGGCCTGTGCGGCGGGCAGCGGCTCGGGAACGCCGATGCCCGACGCGGCATAGCCGTCCCGTGCGACGCCCTGGCGGCGTGCCCATTCACGGGCGGCGCGGCTGGTCTCCAGGGTGCAGGCGGCGGTCGCGATGCCGAGCGTGTCGAGCACCCGCATCTTGACGCTCTCCACCACGTCGGCGGGCAGCGTCTCGTACGACGTGCCGACCGCGAACTTCGCGAGCTGCTGCGCGAGGGTCAGTTCGGTCATCGGCTGCGCACCGCCAGCGGACGGACCGGCGAACCGGTGGCGCCGAAGATCGGCATCGGGACGAGGACGAAGGTGAACTCGCCCCAGCCTGCGGCCGCGATCTTCTCCAGGTCGATGGCCTCGATGATGTAGATGCCACTCTCGACGAGCAGGACGCGGTGTGCGGGCAGCAGGGCGTGACCCTCACCCGGCGCAAGCCGCTCGAAGGCGATGGTGTCGGCACCGGCCGCGTGGACCCGACGCTCGGCGAGCCAGCGGGCACCGGCCTCGCTGACGCCGGGGACACCGGTCGGGCCGCCGACGTACGGAGCGCCGTCGGGGAACTTGCTGCCCCAGCCGCTGCGGATCAGGACGACGTCACCCTCGCCGACGCTGACCTCGGCGGCGGCTTCGGCGGCTTCCAGGTCGGCGACGGTGATCTCGGTGCCGCCCTCCAGACACTCCACGCCCTTGAGCCCGGCGACGTCGAGGAGGACGCCGCGGCGGATCATCGGCTCGATGGTGTGTACCCCGAGTTCGACGTACTTGCCGCCGACACCGGCTTGCATGGCGTCGACGTCGCCGTACATCTTGCCGTCGTGCGAGACGTGGGCGAGCGCGTCGATGTGGGTGCCGACGTGGGTGCCCATGGTGATCATGTCGTTGGCCGCGCTGCCGCCGTCGGCGCGGGTCATGTCACCGTGGCGGCGTGGCAGGGTGTGCCAGAACTGGGGGTGGTTCGGCGACTGCGGCATGCCGACGCGCAGTTCTCGGCCCAGGTCTATGACGTCGGTGCCCTGCTGGACCGCATTGAGCAATGCATCGGTCATCGGATGACCCCACTCTCCTTCAGTTCGGTGATCTCGTCGGCGGTCACTCCGACGTCCGTCAGTACTTCGTCGGTGTTCTCACCCAGGTCGCGCCCGGTGAACCGGATCGCCCCCGGGGACTTGCCCATGCGCCACATCACGTTGTGCTGCAGCACCGGACCGAGGTCTTTGTCATCGACCTCGACGAGCATCTCTGTCTCGCGGATGTGCGGGTCTTCGACGATGTCCTTCGCGTCGTAGACCGGTCCGATCGCGGCGCCGGCCTCGGTGAACGCGGCGATGACCTCGTCGCGGGTGCGCTGCGCGATCCAGCCGCCGACGTAGTCGTCGAGCATGTCGACGTGCTCGGCGCGGCCGCCGCCGGTGGCGAACCACGGCTCGTCGATGACCTCGGGATGTCCCACGAGCTCCAGCACGCGTTCCGCGATGCGCTGGGCGCTGGTCGAGACGGCGACCCAGCCGTCGTCGCTGGTGCGGTAGATGTTGCGCGGCGCATTGTTGGTGGACCGGTTGCCGTGACGCTGCCCGATCTCGCCGAGCTGCTGATAGACGGTCGGGCCGGGGCCGACGGCCGCCATGATCGGCTCGAGCAGGCTCATGTCGATGACCTGACCCTCACCGGTCTTGTCGCGATGGCGCAGCGCCATCGTGATCGCGCTCGATGCGGCGATGCCACAGATGCTGTCGGCGAGGCCGAACGCCGGGAGGGTCGGCGGGCCGTCGGGCTGGCCGGTGGCCGCCGCGAAGCCGCTCATCGCCTCGACGAGCGTGCCGAACCCGGCGCGCGAGGCGTAGGGACCCGTCTGACCGAAGCCGGTCAGACGGACCATCACGAGGCCGGGATTCTCCTCGATCAGCACATCGGGACCAAGCCCCCACCGCTCGAAGGTGCCGGGACGGAAGTTCTCGACGATGACGTCGGCGGTCTTCGCGAGCTTGCGAAAGATCTCACCGCCACGCGGATCCTTGAGATCGAGCGCGACAGTGCGCTTGTTGCGGCTGATCTCCTTCCACCAGATCGGCACGCCGTCCTTGCTGCGGCCGTGGCCGCGCATGTTGTCGCCGTACTTCGGGTGCTCGATCTTGATGACGTCGGCACCGAAGTCACCGAGGATCTGGCAGGCCAGCGGACCGGCCAGGATCGTCGAGACGTCGAGGACCCGAACGCCGTCGAGCGGTGCTGGTGAAGCCACATCAACTCCGTTCCTTTAGGAGAAACGCCGGGGCGCCTTCTTTGCGGCGACCGTACCACAAACTCCTGTGACCGGAACCACCAATACGGATCGAATGACCGTTCAAAGTGCCGTCTTACGGTAAAACGCCTCGGGAACCAACCTCGATCTAGTGTTCCGTTCAGAGAAACATTGAGCGAAGTCCGACTTGCTACGGACGTCCGACTTCCGGCGACGTGCCGTCCCGGCATCCGGAGCGGTATGGAGACCGGGCGGCTCGATCACGGGACCTGACGCATCGGCCGGCGCGCAGTATGTTTCGCCACGGAATCAGTCCGCAGCGACAGTGACATGTGTCGATGGCCGATCGGCTTTCGAGACCGGACACCTCGACGAACGACGACCGGTCAGACGGACACGAGACGAGGTCGTGAACCCACCCGACGCTTCGGCCTCGGCGGAATCGGCACGCCATGGTCGGCCGCGGCGGCGCCGGCCGCACCGCTGTTCGCGAACCGAATGATGAGCACACCCGGCCCGCGGCGATGGCGGATCGGTGCGGACCGGATCGTGCGGGGAGTCGTCAGCGCCGCCGTGCGAGATCGGCACGCAGACGCGGTTCGTCAACCTCCCAGTAACTGTGTTCGTCACCGTCGAGCAGGACGACCGGCAATCGATCGCCGTATTCGGCGCGCAGCGCCGGATCGCCGTCGGTGGCCACGACGTCGACGTCGACCTCGTCGAAGCCGACACCGAAGTCGTCGCAGATACGGGTCAGCTCGGTGCGCGCGGTGGCACACAGCGAGCAGCCCGCCCGCGTGAGCAGTGTCAACATCTCGGTCCTCCCGTCGTCGGTGCAGCATGTGGCCGTGGGCCACCTCACCCCGATCAGTGTGTCATCTGTCGCATCCACGACGCCGGGACGGCACAGCCGCCTCGACTACCCTGTTCGGTGTCTACTGTTGCGCTTGGACGTCGCAGAATCGTGGGAGGTGACCGGTGAGCGAACCGCCGCGCGGACCGGATCAGTCCGAGCCCGTGGATGCGGGCAGGTCGACCGACGAGGCCGCCCGGGAGGGCGATCTCGAGACGGCCGCCCGCTCGGACTCCGCTGTCGACCAGGGTGTCGATTCCCCTGAGGCCGAATCCCGTGAGACCGGTTCCGGCGAGACCGCGGCGGCCTCCGACGCCAACGACTGGGAGCGCCACGCCGCCACAGTCGATCCGGACGGTTGCGACGACGATCTCGACGAGTCCGATGCCGACACCCTCGACGACGACGAGGATGCCTCCCGCGTCACCGCGTGGATCACCGAAAGGGCCCGCGCGACGAGTGGTCGGTTCCGACAGACCGCCCAGGAACTGCGTCAGGCACTCGCCGGCGAGGCGAGCGCCCGCGTCGCCGTCGACAACCTGCACGCCCGCCCACCGACCGAGAAGCCGCCGACACAGGCGCCACGCGACCTCACCGCCGCCGCGTTCTTCGACGTCGACAACACTCTCGTGCAGGGTGCGTCGATCATCCACTTCGCGCGCGGACTGGCCGCCCACAAGTACTTCTCCTACGGCGACATCCTCGACTTCGCGTGGACACAGGCGAAGTTCCGGATCACCGGCAAGGAGAACGCCGACGACGTCGCCGAAGGCCGCGAGAAAGCGCTCTCGTTCATCGCCGGTCGCGAGACCTCCGAGCTGATCGCCCTCGGCGAGGAGATCTACGACGAGTACATCGCCGACAAGATCTGGCCTGGCACAAGGGCTTTGGCGCAGCGGCATCTCGACGCCGGACAGCAGGTGTGGCTGGTCACGGCGACACCGGTCGAGCTGGCTCAGACCATCGCCGAACGCCTTGGACTCACCGGCGCGCTGGGCACCGTCGCCGAGAGCGTCGACGGCGTGTTCACCGGCCGCCTCGTCGGCGACATCCTGCACGGCCCCGGCAAGGCGCACGCGGTGCGCGCACTCGCCATCCGAGAAGGCCTGAACCTCAAGCGCTGCACGGCGTATTCGGATTCACACAACGACGTCCCCATGTTGTCGTTGGTGGGCACTGCGGTGGCGATCAACCCCGACGCAGACCTCCGAGAGGTCGCCAAGGTACGAGGCTGGGAGATGTACGACTTCCGTACCGCCCGCAAGGCGGCGAAGTACGGCGCCGGCACCGCGTTGGCACTCGGCGCCGCCGGGGCCGGAGCCGCCACCGCGAGTCGACTGCTACGCCAATACCGCGGCTGAGTCCGCTCGCCGCGACGCCGTCGGTGGCGACTCCCGTCGTTCATCCTCCGCGCAGCACCCTCGCACCCCGGCGGTCTCGCAGCCCCGCAGCCTCGCCTGACAGCCTCCTCGCCGCCTGGCACCCTCGATGACTCGTTGCCTGGTCGACCGTCGCACAACCTCCCGCGACAGCAACCACAATTCCGCCGACAGCAACCAACTTTCAGCCGACAGCAACCTCCTGCTCGCCGACAGCAACCGGAGTTTCGCCGAGAGCAACCAAGATCGCGGTGAGAGCAACCACACCCTGATCGACGGAATCCGATCGACGAGCCCCGGGAACCACGGCGCCGCCGGCGCACATCATGAATCGCCGGTTCCGGGTTGAAGCTGCCGTCGGCAAGTGGATCGTCGCCCTCCGCTGGACGGACGGTGCTGTCGAACAGTGTCCGGTTGCTGTCGCGGAGTTCTTGGTTGCCGTCGGCGATCGAGAAGTTGCTGCGCGCGGAAGTCCTGTCGCTGCCCGCGTATGAGACGCTGCTGCCGACGGAGTTGCGGTTGCTGCCGACGGGTTTCCGGTTGCCGTCAGCGAGCGGAGGGTTGCTGTCGCGGGGTTTCCGGTTGCTGTCGGCGGATTTCCGGTTGCTGTCGCGGGGTTTCGAGTTGCTGCCGACGGATTTCCGGTTGCTGTCGCGACGTTTCGGGTTGCTGTCGCGGGGCCGGGGCCCGGGGTCGGGTCAAGTGGCCATGCGTTGACGATCGCGCGACGCCCGCCGGTGCGGGGGTGTCGTCCGGCCCACGCATCTCGGCCCAGACCTCGTCGAGCGACAGACCGAGGACACCCGCGATCGCGGCGATGGTCGAGAAGGCAGGCGTCGCGACACGGCCCGATTCGATCTTGCGCAACGTCTCCGGTGAGACTCGGGCATCCAGCGCTGTGTCGAGCATCGAACGGTCCCCACGCGCGCGACGCAGCAGGGCGCCGAGACGCTGTCCACGTCGAACCTCTTCCGGGGTGAGCGGCAACCTGACCATGGACCCGATTCTAATACCGGGATAATATGGCCGGGATAGTTATTGGAAACGCCGGAAAGGTGCCGCATGATCGAGATCCTGGACCGTAGCGACGTGGACAAGGCAAGGGTCACCGGGGCCCTGGTGGGCGAGATCCTGCAGACCCTGCGGCGTCGCAGCACCGTCGGCACCAATCTCCTCGACATCGACCGCTGGACCGCGGAGATGATCGTCGCGGCCGGTGCGGAGTCCTGTTACGTCGACTATGCGCCGTCGTTCGGTCGTGGACCGTTCGGTCACTACATCTGCACGGGCGTCAACGACGCCGTGCTGCACGGTCGGCCCACCGACCAGGTGCTCGCCGACGGTGATCTGTTGTCGCTCGATCTCGCCATCTCCAAGGACGGGATCGCGGCCGACGCGGCCATCAGCTTCATCGTCGGCGATGCCGGACCCGCGGAGAGCGTCGCGCTGATCGACGCCACCGAGCGGGCACTGGCCGCGGGGATCGCGGTCGCGGCGCCGGGCGCCCGGATCGGCGACATCTCGCACGCCATCGGTACCGTCCTCGGCGACGCCGGGTACTCGATCAACACCGAGTTCGGCGGTCACGGAATCGGATCGACGATGCACCAGGACCCACACATCTCGAACACCGGACGGCCCGGCCGCGGATACACGTTACGACCGGGCCTCATGCTGGCGCTCGAGCCGTGGGTCATGACCGACACCGCGCGACTGATCACCGACTCCGACGGCTGGACGCTACGCAGCGCGACCGGCTGCCGGACGGCCCACAGCGAGCACACGATCGCCATCACCGACGATGGGGCCGAGATCCTCACCCTGCCGCGATAGGCCGGTGCGCCGACGACGGGTTCAGATGGGTTCAGAGGGTGGCGACGGTACTCGTCGGATCGATGAGCACCTTGGCGTGCGTTTCGGCGGCGCCGAGGGCATCGAAGGCCGCACGCACACCACCGAGCCCGACGGTCCCGGTGATCAGCGGTCCGGGATCCACCTTGCCGTCGGCGATCATGTGCAGGGTGTCGCGGAACTCCCCCGGGTCGTACGCGAAGACGAACCTGAGTTCGATCTCCTTGTTGATCGACATCGCGGGCCGAAAGGTGTCCGGCTGCATGCACACACCCACGACGACGACCCGCGACCGGAACGGTGCATGCGACACGATGTCCTCGATGATGCCCGGCACGCCGACGCATTCGAACACCACGGGCCCCTGAGGCGTCGCACCGACTCGTTCGGCCACGCGCATCAACCGCCACCACGGAACACCCGGGATACGCTGGAGATCATGCATCGCGTCGAACGCGGTACCGAACAGGTCGCTCGCACGCGTGAGATACCGACGGCGAGAGGTGCACGCCTCCCACGGCGACTCGACGGTCGGGTCGACGACCGCGTCGGCGCCACATCTGCGGGCCAGCTGTCGGCGTCCGGCCGACAGGTCGGAGGCGACCACCGAGCGCACCCCGGATGCCTTGAGCATCAGGATCACCGCCAGTCCGATCGGACCGCAGCCGATCACCACCGCGACGTCGCGCTTGCCGACCTCGCCGCGGCGCACCGCGTGATGGGCGACGGCGAGCGGCTCGGTGAGTGCGGCGTGGTCGGCGCTGACACCCTCGGGTACCGGCATGGTGAGATCCTCGGAGACCAGCAGCAGATCCGCGTACGCACCCGGCGCCTGCGCCGACAATCCGGTCAGGTGTGCGTCGTCGCCGTGTTTGATCATCGGGACCGACACCACCGGGGTCCCCGGAGCCCAGCGCTTGCGGCAGCCGGGACCGTAGGAGACGACGTCGCCGGTGAACTCGTGCCCCATCACGACGGATTCGGACGAACGCATGAACGAGTCGTAGCCGACCTCGGACGCGACGTCGGCGGTGGCGTCGCCCTGGGTCCGGGCGTGCAGATCCGATCCGCAGATGCCGGCACGGGTGACGCGGATGAGCACCTGGCCACGGCCCGGTGTCGGGGTGGGCAGATCGACGACGTCGAGTTCACCGCCCTGACAGGCGACCGCTTTCACTGCTGGTGCCACCTTCCCTGACCGCGATCGGAGACTCCGGGGCGGGATCTCCGTCAGCCGAAGTAGACGCTACCGCGACGACTGAGCATCCGGAACAACGTCTGCTGGATTTCCTCGCGGACGTGATCGGTGAGGTCGAAGACGACCATCGGGTCGTCGGCGGACGCTTCGTCGTAGCCGCCGGTCTCGATCGGACGCCCGAAATGGATGTGCCACTTGGACGGCAACGGCACCACGCCGAGCGGGCCGAGCCACGGGAAGATCGGAGTGACCGGGAAGTACGGCAGACCAAGGATTTTGGCGAGAGGTTTGAGGTCGGCGAGCATCGGGTAGATCTCTTCGGATCCGACGATGGAGACCGGGACGATGGGAGCCGCGTTGCGCAGCGCGGTGGTCACGAAGCCACCGCGACCGAACCGCTGCAACTTGTAGCGGTCCTTGTACAACTTGCCGATGCCCTTGTATCCCTCGGGCCACACCGCGGTGAGTTCGCCGGCTCGCAGCAGCCGGTCGGCGTCGTTGGTGCAGGCGAGCGTGGCGCCGATACGGCGGGCGACCTCACCGACCGCCGGAGCGTCAAAAGCCATGTCGGCGGCCAGAACTCGCAGGTACCGCTGGTTCGGGTGATTGTCACGGACCGCCAACGAGGTCATGATCGCGTCCACCGGGATGGTCCCGGCATGGTTGGCCACGAGCAGCGCCCCGCCTTCGAGCGGCAGGTTCTCGACCCCGGTGACCTCGACCCGGAACCACTTCTCGTACAGCTGCCGCACCGCGGGGAACCAGACCGATTCGGTGAAGTGCGGATCGAAGCCGAACTCGTCGACCTCGTATTCGCCTGTCATCCGTTCACGGATGAAACCGGCCGTCGCGGTCAGCGAGTCGGCGACCGCACCGCGGATACCCGACAACGAGAACAAGGGACTCGAGCGAGTCGGACCGAGGTGTTCGACTCCCGGCGTCTCCGCGATCTCGACGTCGTCGGTGATCGGCGTGACCGCTGCGGGCGGACGACCGAAACCGTCGGTGTTGGGATGGCCGAGAGGAGCCTTCGGCCGTGACTTCTGTTGCGCGGGTGCAGCTTTCGAAGGAGCGGTTTGTTGACTGGGATGCCTGCCCTGCGCCTGGTCGCGTGTGGTGCGACGCCGACCACCTGGCGGATCGAGAGATTCCCGAGGGGTTGCGTAGAGCTGGATGACCTTCGCGGTACGTGCGTCGGTCGCGCCGCCACCTGCCAAGCTTCTCACCCCTGCATCCCGATTCGTACGATCAACTCCGAGATCTGCATCGGCGATCAACCGATATGTTACGCGCATCACGGAGTGGGTCTGACGACCAAGTCTAAGGCCTCATGAGTGCTCATGCAGACTTGTGCTCGATCTCACGCAGACGACCCGCCACCCATGGTTCACCGCATTGCATTTCATTGCAACTGATGCGCGGCCGCCACCATGCGTCGCTCGAGATCTCGCCACGAATCCGGTTCGATGATCGCCGAACTGCGGCCTCTCTCGATGAAGTCGTCGACGGTCTCTATCGTCGAAAACCGTGGCGCGAAGCCAAGTTCCGAACGCATCCGGGTGGTGTCGAGGACTCGGCCGTACGTCAGGTACTCGGTTTGACTCGACCGTAATTTAGCCGAACGAAGGTCTTGGAAGACCCCGGTGATCGGAGCGAGCAGACTGCTAGGCACCGGCAACTCGATGTGTCCGATCCGCCGGATCGCCTGCGTCAGCGTGACCACACCCTCACCCGAGACGTTGAAGGTGCCCGTCTTGCCGCCGAGCGCCACGTGCTCCATCGCCGCGAGCGCGTCCTCCTCGTGCAGGAATTGCAGTCGCGGCTGATACCCGATCACGGTCGGGACGATCGGTAGCGACAGGTACGAGCCCATCCGGGTGTTGATCCGCGGTCCGAGGATCGCCTGCGGACGGACGATCGTGACGTCGATGTCCTGGCGACGTCGAGCCAGACCACGCACGTAGCCCTCGATGTCGAGGAGATCGCGTCCGTAACCGCGCTTCGGTTCGCGCCGCGCCGGGGTCTCCTCGGAAAAGTGCGACGGATCGTGGGCGCTGGCTCCGTAGACCATGGCCGTCGACCGCAGGATCAATCGTTTGACCGAGGGACTGCGCTGACAGGCCGCGCACACCTGCATCGCGCCGACGAGATTGAACTCCTTGATCGCCGTCGAGTGCGGTGCCGTCTCCATGATCGACGTGGCCGCGTGCACCACGGTGTCCACCCCGTAACTCGCGATGGCCTTGGCGATCGCCGGTCGCCGGATGTCGAGCCGCAGGAACTCCGCGCGGCCCATCCGACGCATCAGATCCTTGCGCGGCAATCGGGAATCGACCGCGAGTACCCGCTCGATCGACGGATTGGCCGCGAGACGCGCAACGAGGTAGCCGCCGAGAAAGGTGGATGCCCCGGTGACCAGGACCGTACGCGGGGGCGCGGGTGTCGCGTCTGACATGCTCCCCAGGCTAAGGCATGCCGTCGGATTCCTCTTGCGAGAGATCCGCGGCATCAGCAGGACGACAACCCGGGACTTGCTCCCTGGGCGACCGAGCCTGAATCGGCGCACCGAGTTCAGGCGACGCCGGTAAGCGGCGAGCACCGATCGCCAGACATCGGTGACATCTCGAAGAGGGACGCCTCGACCAGGGATGTCTCAAACACGAAGAACCCGCCTCGTGGCGGGTTCTTCTCGGCGGTGTCGCCGGCAGTCGACTATTTGCCGAGTTTGCGACGCTGCACCCGGGTTCGCCGCAGCAGCTTGCGGTGCTTCTTCTTCGACATGCGCTTGCGGCGCTTCTTGATCACAGAACCCATTGGGGTGCTTCCTCACGGTTGACGCGGTTTTCTCGGACATCTGGTGCGCCCGGCCGCCGCTGGGCACGGCACGTGGGCATCAGCACGAACTGCCACTTTACCGGCCGCTGTCGATCAGGCGAAATCCGGTCTCGATACACGACTCCCCCGGCGGGCCGCTCGTGATGAACGGACCGTCCGGGGGAGGACACTCTCGTGGTGGCGCGGGCGAAAACCCTAACCCACGTCGAAGTACGAGGTCTCCAGGTAGTCGTGCACTGCCTTGGCATGCACACGGAACGAGCGGCCGACGCGCACCGCCGGCAACTCACCGCTGTGGACCAGCCGGTAGACCGTCATCTTCGAAACACGCATCAGGGATGCGACCTCGGCGACCGTGAGGAACTGCGACCCGGAGGTCGCGTTTCCCACCGCCGGAGTCCTGTCAGGCTTCTCTGCAGGTGCCATGAATCACTCATACCTCCGGTGCACGCGTCGCGGCCGCCGGCTTCCCCTCCGGCGGACATCAGACACGCACGTGCTTAGAGGAGCTTAGCGTGGCTGATGTGAAAAAAGCGACGTAAGTTGTGTGGATTTTGTGCCGTTTTCGCGGAGGACCCCTACATCCTGGGGTTTCTCTGACGATCGACCCCAGATCATGGGGCGTCGATGTCGGTTCGACCGCTGTTCTGGCCGCCCAAACCCTCAACGTCGGGTCGATGTCCGGCCTTGGCGCTCGTAGCCGCGCACGCCCTCGTCGCCTCGTAGACACCGTGGCGGAAACCGTTCGCCTCGAACTCGCGGATCGCCGACGCGGTGGTACCGCCCGGCGATGTCACGGCGGCCCGCAGATCGACCGGCGACAGGCCCGACTCGCTCAACAGGAGCCCCGCACCGCGAATCGTCTGGACCGTCAACTCGCTCGCCTGGACACGACTCAAACCCAGCGCCACACCCGCGTCGATCATGGCCTCGGCCATCAAGAACACGTACGCCGGACCCGAACCCGACACCGCGGTGACCGCGTCCATGTGCTTCTCCGGCACCACCACCACCTTGCCGACCGCCTCGAGCAGGCGCACCACGGCGGCGAGTTGCTCCTCGCCTGCGTAGCGACCGGGCGCGACCGCCGACATGGCCTCGTTGACCAGCATCGGGGTGTTGGGCATCACCCGGATCACCGGCGAACCGGCCTGCAACGCATTCTCGTAGCGCTGGATCGGCAGCCCGGCCACCAGGGTGACGATCACGCGTTCGTTGTCGGCGCTGTCCTCGGCCCGTGCGACTTCGCGCAGCACGTCGTCGACCGCATCGGGCTTGATCGCCAGGAACACGTACTCGGCACCTTCGACAGCGGTGGTCACGTCGGTCACCAGGACGCCGTATTCCGCGGCGATCTCGTCGGCCCGGCTGGCCATCTTCTCCGCGACGACCAGATCCTTGGTCGGCTTGCCCGATTGGATCAAACCGGCCAGCAGCGCTTCGCCGATCTTTCCGCCACCGATGATGGCGATGCGTTCGGTCACGAGTGTTTGCCTTCCTGACGTGGGTCGGGCCCGCCGATGCAGCGCGGCACCTGTCGTTGTCTATGCACCCTGCGGGATGAGGGCGAGTTGTCGGGTCTGCACGATCACGGCTCCGGTCGAGTCCACCACGAGATGGTCTTCTTCGAACATGCCGGGTCCGACCTCGGTGCTGGTCGCGGCGAACCGCAGCCAGCCCGGCGCCGGATACCGCCGTACATAGGTGGTCAGCTGGACCGTCGGCGCCCATCCCAGCAGACCGAGATTCATCACCACGGGCACCGAGATGTCGCCGATGAGGATGCCGAACTCGGCGTCGGGTTCACCGCCCTTGGGGCGCGCCCATCCCCTCACCACGGGATCGCCCTTCTCACCGCGGACCATCGGGACGGTGACCGGGTCGAGTGCAAGCTCCAGTGCCGGACCGAGATGATTCACCTCTTCGAGCGGCGAACCGTCGAGCCAGAGCGCCGTGCGCGTCGGTTCCACGGGCATCAGGTCCAGCAGATTCGGCGCCGAATACCGCGGCGCGCCGACGTCCGGACGGGCACAGGTGACCGACGACGCGACCATGGTCCGTCCGCCCTGCACGATGTCGACGGTCAGGACCGTCACCGTGCGCCCGGTCTTGCGGACCGTCACCTCGATGTCCACCTCGGCGGGATCCGGTGCCGAGAGGTAGTCGCTGGAGATCGCCACCGGATACTTCTGTTCGGCGGCCTCCCCGACCGGCACGAGTGCGTCGAGCGCCGACCTCGCGGCGCGGGCGACCACCATCTGGACCGATCCCCCGTGCACCTTGGGACCGATCGTGAAGACCGGGTCGATGACGGTCCGGTAGGTGATGCGGCCGTCGCCGTCGCGGCCTGCCTCGGTCAGATCACGGATCTGATCCAGCTTCTCGGTCATCTGTGTTGCTCTCTCATCGGGTCCGGCCCTCGCGGGGCACTGCCCGATCAGACATGTTCGGACCCGACGCGCCCCGGGGATTCGCTGGGCATCGCGCGATCGAGATGCCGCCGCGCAAAATCTAGCGAACGGGCCAGCAGCGCACTGCGCTCGGGTTTGGTCCGCGCCGAACTGGTCGTGACCTCCAACACAACCGAGCCTGCGAAATCGCTCGCGGCCAGTCGACGGCACACCTCGGCGCAGGGTTGGCGCCCCTCGCCGGGTAGCAGATGTTCGTCGGTGGCAGCGCCGTCGCCGTCCGCGAGATGCAGATGCGTGAGCCGGCCCCCCATCCGCTCGTACATCGCGAGGGCGTCCACCCCGGCGGTCGCGGTGTGGGACAGATCGAGGGTGTAGTGCGCATAGCCGTCGTCGGTCGGATCGATGGACTTCCCGAACGCCGAGACCGCGGGGCCGGGCAGCCCTCCACGATCGGCCAGTCGCCGCGCCGAGCGCTCGCCCGCCCCGAACAACCGATCGGCCCGCATCGGGAACATGTTCTCCACGGCGATCGCGATACCGCTGTCGGACTCGAGTTCGGCGACCATGTCGTCGAAGGCCTCGACGTAGGAGCGCTGCCAGCGGAACGGCGGATGCACCACCACGGTCTGGGCACCCAGATCCTCGGCGGCCTGCACCGAGCGGGCGAGCTTCACCAACGGGTCACGACCCCAGACGCGTTGCGAAATGAGCAGACACGGCGCGTGTACCGAGAGCACCGGCACCTGATAGCGCTCGGACAGATACTCCACGTGGCCGATGTCCTGGCTGACCGCTTCACCCCAGACCATGAGCTCGACACCGTCGTAGCCGAGTTCGGCGGCGTAGGCGAAGGCAGCCTCGGTGTTCTGCGGATACACCGACGCCGTCGACAACCCGATCGGGATGTCGCGGACCTCAGGTCGCTGCGGATCGGTCACGGTGTCGTCGACGACGGGCTCGGTGCGGGACGTGTCACGTGGTGCCGCTCTCGGATCGCATCAGGTCGCCAGCAGCACGAGCGGACCGATCGTGACGATCAGTCCGACTCCGAGAGCGAGCAGGGTGGTGGTCAGATCCTTGGTACGACGCACGAGGTGCGCGAAGGTGACGATGCCGAAGATCACGAGCACCGCCAGCACGAGCGCGAAGTAGACGTTCCACTTCCACAGTTCGGTGAACCCCCAGAAGAGGCCGACGCCGACCGCCAACCCGGCCACCGCTTGGCCGATGACCGACAGCCACGCCAGGACCGGTGAGACCTCACGTTTGTCATCGGCGCCGGTTTCGTCGGCCCCGGTGTCGTCGTGGGACTCGGTCGCCACGACACCGGCGGCCGGCGGGGTCACGACCGTGTCGTCGTGATCGGAATCGGAGAGCAGGTGATCGGCATCCGAGGGCTCGGCCGCAAACGGATCTGCCACGGACGGATCGACACCGTCGTGGTCGGCGTGCTCGTCGGCGGCATCCTGGTCTGTGTCGTCACCGAACCACACGTCGGAGGCCGGTGCGGCGACCGTCGGCGCGTCGTCGGCGTCGGGTTCCGGTGCGTCGTCGACTTCCGGCTGCATGGGCGCGGCGAATGTCTGGCCGAGATTGAGCGTCGGCGCGGATTCCTGCGTCTCGTCGACGCCGGGCGTCTCGGACGTGTCCTCGTCCCACAGGTCGACATCGTCGTGCGAGGTGTCCGGTGCGCTCGGAGCGACTGCCGGTTGCTCGTCCTCACGGGCGCGGGCGGCCGCGGGGCGTGCGGAGCGGTCGACCGTCTTGCGCTTGAGCCTGCCCAACAGACCGCGCCGCTGCTTGGGTTCCTCGTCCTCCTCGACGTCGGCGAAGGCACGGTAGGCATCGAAGTCGTCGACCGGCTCGTCGAAACCGGACCGCGCCGGGTCCGTGTCGACCACCTCGGTCTCGGTGTCGAACAGTTCTCCGCCGTCGAGGTCGTCGTGCTCGGCGACGTGGACGTCGTCACGTTCGGTCTCGACGATCGGGATGATGCCGGTCACCGCATTCGCGTTCTCGTCGTCACGGTCGGTGCGCTGCGAACCGAATCGCTGCGCGACTGCCTCGGCACTGAAATCGCGCGTGGCAGGGGCCGCCGGGGCGGTCGGCTCGGTGAACGGTCGGTCGAACGACCTCGTCGGCGCGGGGGCCGGGTCGGCGGGGCGGTCGGCACCGACGGCGTTCGGCACCGAGGGACGATCGGCGACGGCCGCATCGTCGGCGCGGCGCCGGGCGACCGGATTCTCCGAACGCGGGAACGGACCGGTCTCGGCACGGCGGGCCGCGCGCCCGCTCGGCGGCGAGTCGGATTCCGGGGCCTCGTCACCGATCTTCGGGATCTCACCGGTCAGTTCGGACACCGACACCGAACCCTCGCGGCCGACGCGGCGTCGGCCACGCCCCTCCCGGGACGGGCTGTAGGTCGAGTCGCCCGATTCGCGACTACGTGCCAGCAGCTCCGACACCGAGATCGGCCGCGACGGCGTGTCGTCGGGATGGTCCGGTTCGTTGGCCATGAAGTGCGCTCTCCGTCCTCGAGATCAACCCGCCCCCACGCGGGACGTCGTTCTACGTGTGTTTGCGGTGCCGTTCGGCTCCGCGAATCATCACCCGGTCATGCAACGCCGTGGCCTGCTCCCCTGGTTCCCACGGTTGCGATGGTCTCCGCGATCTGCGCCGGCTCGGCGTCGAGCCGCCGCAGGATGACACCCTCGCGCAGCGCCCACGGACAGATCTCGAGTGTATCGACCGAGAGCGCACGCATGGCTGCCTCCGCAACAAGTGCGCCGGCGACCAGCTGTCCGGCCCGGTCGGCGCTCACACCCTCCAATTCCGCACGATCGTCGCGGGTCATGCGAGAGATGAATGCGATGAGTTGACGCAGCCCGTTGGCGGTGAGCTGTCGCGTCACCCGCGGTCCGGCACTCGACGGCGCGGCGCCGGTCAACCGTGCCAGGCTGCGGAAGGTCTTCGACGTGCCCACCGCGAGGTCGGCGACGCCCGGCGTGACCAGCTCTTTGGCCACCGGCCGCAGTTCTGCATCCAGCCAGTCGCGCAGCACCCCGATCCGCCGACGATCCGGCGGATCTCCCGGCAACCATTCTCGGGTGACCCGACCCGCACCGAGCGGCAACGACAGCGCCACGTCGGGTTCTTCGTCGACGCCGTTGGACAGTTCCAGCGATCCCCCGCCGATGTCGAGGGCGAGAATCCGTCCGGCGCTCCAGCCGTACCAGCGTCGGACGGCGAGCGCGGTGAGCCGCGCCTCGTCGTGTCCGGACAGCACCTTGACCTGCACACCCGTCTTCTGGGCGACCTCGGCGAGCACCTCGTCGCTGTTGTTGGCGTCCCGGACCGCCGACGTCGCGAACGCCATGATCTGTTCACAGCCCGACGTCGAGGCGATGTGGGTGAACTCGTCGATCGACTCGACGAGTTTGGTGGCAGCACGATTCGACAGACAGCCTTGGTCGTCGATCTGCTCGGCGAGGCGCAACACCGTCTTGGTGGAACTCATCGGCGTTGGGTGACCACCGCGATGAGCGTCGACAACCAGCAGGTGGACCGTATTGCTGCCCACGTCGAGCACTCCTAGACGCACGTCGCCCTACCCTACTTGCTCCTCGGCGATATCCCACCATCCGGTGGCGGGAATCGCGGGTGGGGCGCCTACGCCGTGCGAAGTCGTCGGGGACGGTTACCGTTGGGGATGTGGCCCTCACCGAAACATCGACGCGCATGAAACCTGCGCCCGAGGTCGAGCTCGATTTTCCCCGCGAGTGGTACGAGTTCGCTGATCCCGAGAACCCCGAACACGTGATCAAGGCCGACCTGACCTGGCTGCTCTCGCACTGGACGTGTGTGTTCGGCACACCCGCCTGTCAGGGCATCATCGAAGGTCGCGAGGACGACGGGTGCTGCACCCACGGTGCCTACCTGTCGGACAAGGCCGATCGTAAGAAGTTGGCCAGGTCGATGGCCATGCTGACCGAGGGCGACTGGCAGAACTACAAGAAGGGCACCGGCAAGGACCCGCTCGGTCCGCGGGGCTACCTCGAAGAGGGCGACCTCGACGACGAGCCCGCCCTCAAGACGCGAAAGTACAAGGGCGCCTGCATTTTCCTCAATCGTGCCGGTTTCCCCGGCGGCGCGGGATGCGCTCTGCACTCGATGGCGCTGCGCCGTGGGATCGAGCCGCTGACGGTCAAACCCGAGGTGTGCTGGCAGTTGCCGATGCGACGCGAGGAGGAATGGGTCGATCGGCCCGACGGCACGCAGGTGTTGCGCACCACGCTCACCGAGTTCGACCGCCGCGGCTGGGGCGAAGGCGGACACGATCTGAAGTGGTACTGCTCGGGATCACCCGACGCGCACGTCGGTGCCACGCAGGTGTGGGAGTCCTACGGCCCCGAGCTGATCGAGCTCATCGGCCGGCCCGCCTACGACGTGCTCGCGGCCGCCTGCCGTCGGCGCAACGGCTTGGGCTTGATCGCCGTGCACCCGGCCACCACTGCCGCCACCAGTCGGCGCACCACCGACATCAAGTACGAACTCCTCGACGACTGACGCCCGGGCACCTGCCCGGACCGACCCCGCCCCCGCCCCTCGGACTCACCGACGGTCGTACCTCGTCCGCTCGTCCGCGACAGCAACCTGTTTTTCGCCGACAGCAACCGGTTTCTCGCTGACGGCAACCGGTTTCTCGCTGACAGCACCCACGCGAGCACATCCCGCCGGGCGGGTGCGCGCCTCTCCGGCGTGCTGTCGACGGGAACTCTGGTTGGCATCGGCGAGATACCGGTTTCGGTCGACGAACTCTGGCTGCCGTCAGCGAGACGCCGGCAGTCGCCGTCGACGAACGCTGGTTGCCTCGGCGAGATGCCGACGGTTGCCGTCTGCTGATGGCTGGTTGCTGTCGGAGGGATTCCGGTTGCCGTCAGCGATTTGCGGGTTGCTGTCGGCGGAAAACAGGTTGCTGTCACCGATGTAGAGGTTGCCCTCGGCGGAAAACAGGTTGCTGTCACCGAGACAGGCGTTGCTGTCGGCGAGGTACCGGTTGCTGTGGCGGGATCGGGATCCCGGACGCTGTCGGGCGCGGACGATGGGCCGGGCCGTCAGGTGGTCGGGCTCACGGCTCGAACTTGTAGCCCAGTCCGCGGACGGTCACCAGGTGCTTGGGGTTACCCGGATCCGGTTCGATCTTGGAGCGCAGACGCTTGACGTGCACGTCGAGTGTCTTGGTGTCGCCGACGTAGTCGGCCCCCCAGACCCGATCGATCAACTGGCCACGGGTGAGCACGCGACCCGCGTTGCGCAGCAGATACTCGAGCAGATCGAACTCCTTGAGCGGCAACGTGACCCCGTCGCCGTTGACCGAGACGATATGCCGGTCGACGTCCATCCGGACCGGGCCGGCCTCGAGGATGCCGACGGACAGGTCCTCTTCGCCGACGTCTCCCCCACGGCGGAGCACCGCCCGGATGCGGGCGATGAGTTCACGCGCCGAGTAGGGCTTGGTCACATAGTCGTCGGCACCGAGTTCGAGCCCGACGACCTTGTCGATCTCGCTGTCGCGGGCGGTCACCATGATCACCGGCACACTCGACCGGGCCCGCAACACCTTGCAGATCTCTGTGCCCGACATGCCGGGAAGCATCAGGTCGAGCAAAACGATGTCGGGGCTCACGCGCTCGAAGGTGGGGAGTGCCTGGGAGCCGTCGTTGACGATGCTGGCCTCGAACCCCTCCTTGCGGAGCAGGAAGGCCAATGGATCGGCCAGCGATTCCTCGTCCTCGACGATCAGTACGTGCGTCACCGATGTGAATCCTTTGTTGTTACGGGCAGGGTCGATTGTTGCGGTCGATGGTTGTGCGGGTCCGGGGTCCCGGCCGGCCGCAGGGCGCTGGTGCACGATCGGAACCGACGACGCCCTCACGGCAGATCCGCAGCCGGCTGGGTCAGCGCGTCCAACCCGCGTCCATTGTCCTCCGCCTCGACGGCGTCGTCCGCGAGCCCGGGCGTCAGATCCTGCGGGATGCAGAGGGTGAACGTCGAACCGGTGCCGAGTTTGCTCCACAGGCCGATCGTGCCTCCGTGGTTGGCGGCGACATGTTTGACGATGGCCAGGCCGAGTCCGGTGCCACCGGTCAGCCGCGATCGGGCCTTGTCGACGCGGAAGAACCGTTCGAACACGCGCTCCTGGTCGTGGGGGGCGATGCCGATGCCACGGTCGGTGACGGCGATCGCGACCATCGGCCTGCCGTCGACCTGGGTGAGGCGCCGACTGATCGACACGGTGGTCTGGTTCGGCGAATAGTGGATCGCGTTGACCACCAGGTTCGAGATCGCGGTGAGCAGCAACAAACGGTCGCCACGCACAACGAGGCCTGCGGACGTGTCGGATTTGAGCGTGATGCCCGCGGCTTCGGCGCTCACGGTGGCCGTGTCGATGGCGTGATCGATCAACTCGTCGACGTCGACGGTCGCGAACTCCGGCGTCTCGCCGCCCTGCAGACGCGACAACGCGATGAGTTCGCTGACCATGTTGCCCATCCGGTCGGCCTCCGTCTGGACGCGACGGCCGAAGTACTCGACGGAGTCGGGGTCGTCGGACGACTCCAGCAACGCCTCCGCGAGCAGACCGATCGCCCCGACCGGCGTCTTGAGTTCGTGGGACACGTTGGCGACGAAGTCGCGACGAGTGGCCTCGACGCGGCTGTGCTCGGTGTCGTCGGTGCCGTAGACGACGGCGTACCGCTCCTCCTCGTGTGCCACCAACCGAGCCAGGCACCGCACCGACTCGACGGTCCGCGGGGCGGCACGCCCGGTCGAGAGGAACCCGAGCGTGGACGTCGGCGGAGTGAACTCGAACCGGAGTTCGGCCTCGGTGTCGAGCACCTCCTTGGCCGCATCCCAGACCGGATCTGCGAGCAGACGATCCCGCACCACGCCGAGTTCCACGGCCTGTTGGTTGTAGAGCACCACGTCACGGAACCGGTCGACCACGGCGACCGCATTCTCACTGTTGCGCACGATCAGACTGAGCAGTCCGGCCTTCGTCATCCGGCCGTCGTCGGTGGTCACGGGCACATCGGAGTCGCGCAACCGAGCAGCGTCGGAGACCTCGCGGGGAGCGTGCGCCGCGATCATCCGGGGAGCGACCAGTGTGGTGTCGGAATCACTCGAGGTCGAGTCGCCGGGGACCGAGGCCCGACGGGCCCGGCCCGCGAGTCCGAGACGCCCGGAGATGGCGCGCCAGCCGAGTCCGAGACACACACCGCAGACCACTGCCAGCGCGAGCGCCGCGACTACCAATGCAACGGTCACAATCGCAGCTTACGGCGCGACGAACGCCCGAAGCACATTCGTTGCCATTGTTCCGATGCTGTTCACGCGGTGTTCGTTCGTGTCCGCACGGCACACCGTCGAAGGTGCTACTTCCGACGCGGTGAGCCGGTCACTGCGGAACCGGTACCGCCATGTCGCTGTACTCGGGGTGTCTGCCGATGAACGACTGGACGTACGAACAGACCGGGACGACCTGCTTGCCGGACTTCCGGATGTCGTCGAGAACCGTCCGCACCAGCTCCGCGGCATAGCCGTGACCACTGTATTGCTCGTGGATCACGGTGTGTGTGAGCACCACCTGATAGGGCTCCGAGACGTAGTCGAGATACCCCACGGTCACGTCGTCGGCATTCCAGTCGCCAGATGGGTCGTGGCCCAACACAGCCTCGTACCGCTCCTGAGCAGGGGAATGAATGATCCTCAAACTCCCAGCGTCCGCCATGGCATCCAATGTAGCGCGCGTCACATCGCTGACACCATGACGATTTCGTTACAGCTGCGGTCTCACTTCTGTCCCTGCGCTGCGACAGCTGCGGCGCCGGCCGCGGCCGCCTCGGGATCCAGGTAGGTGCCGCCGGGGTTGAGCGGCTTGAGGTCGTCGCCGAGGTCGTAGCGCAGCGGGTTGCCGGTGGGGATGTTGAGGCCCGCGATGTCGGCGTCGGAGATGTCGTCGAGGTACTTGACCAACGCCCGCAACGAGTTGCCGTGGGCCGCAACGAGCACGGTCCGACCGGCCTTGATGTCGGCGGCGATCGTCTCGGTGAAGTACGGGATCATCCGCGCGACGACGTCCTTGAGGCATTCGGTCAGCGGCACCTCGGCCAGGTCCGCATACCGCGGGTCATGCGTCTGGCTGTACTCGGCGTCCGGATCGATCGCCGGCGGCGGGGTGTCGTAGCTGCGGCGCCAGAGCATGAACTGCTCCTGGCCGTATTTCTCCAAGGTGTCGGCCTTGTTGAGCCCTTGCAGCGCACCGTAGTGACGTTCGTTGAGACGCCAGTCCCGCGTCACCGGAATCCAATGCCGATCAGCCTTGTCGAGGGCGATCTCCGCGGTCTGGATGGCCCGCCGGAGCACCGACGTGTACAGGACGTCGGGCAACAGGTCGTGCTCGACGAGGAGCTCTCCCGCGCGCACCGCCTCGCCCCGCCCCTTCTCGGTGAGCGCCACGTCCACCCAGCCGGTGAATTGGTTGGACGCGTTCCATTCACTCTCGCCGTGCCGCATCAGAATCAAGGTGCCGTTGCTCATGCGATGAGTTTCCCATACCTGTTCGCACGGATCTCGCCGGTCACCCGACCGGCCGCCGCGCAGGCGACCCGTCGGCGCCGACACCACGCAACGACCACACGGTGAGGTAGGCGAGCCCGAAGAACGCGGCGACGGCAATCGCGACGCCCGTCGATTCGACCTGCGCGAACGGCGAACGCACCCACTCGAGAGTCGATGCCACCACCGCATCGGGCCTGGTCACCAGGTCCCATGAGTTCCAACGCTGGAAGCGGCCGATGACGATCCCGATGCCGCACATCCCCACCGAGAACACCACGCCGAGCCACCCGGCCGCGACACCGAACTCGCGCTCGACCCGATCGTGCACCACCACCATCGACACGACGCCCAGCATGATGCCGGTCCACGCCGCGAAGCCGTACTGCAGGACGTGCCGCCACAGCTCGACCCCCTCGCCGAGATGCACGAGGTCGGTGACCAGATAGGGCGCGTTCGGCAGGAAAGCCAGCCAGCCCAGGCCCAACGGGATCAACCAGCCCCGACGACGCACCGTCGCGAACCCGACGGCGAACACCATCGGAATCCACGCCAGGAAGAGGTTCCAGACCAGGAACCGGGTCGGGTAGTACAGCGGTGCAGCGGGATCGGTCATCCCGAGACCGACCGTCAACGCGGTGGTCGCCACCAACGAACCTGCGAGCACGAAGCGGTGCACGGACATCATCGGACCAGTCTGCCCGGACGACGACATCGCCTCAGGTCGGCAACGATCAGGTCACCCGATCCACCAACCCGGACAAATCCGACACAACGAGCCTAATGTCACTGCATGACCGTCAGCGCGGAGGCCGGCGCGACCGGTGCCGACCAACCTCCCCAACCGGCACTCAGACGCGTCCTCGGCTGGAAGTTGCTGCTGCTCTTCATCGTCGGCGACATTCTCGGGACCGGCGTCTACGCACTGACCGGCCAGGTCGCGGGCGAGGTCGGCGGAGCGGCCTGGGTGCCGTTCCTGGTCGCCTTCGTGGTGGCCACCCTGACCGCGTTCTCCTACCTCGAACTCGTGACGAAGTACCCGCAGGCTGCGGGCGCCGCGCTCTACGTGCACAAGGCCTTCGGCATCCACTTCGTGACCTTCATCGTGTTGTTCACGGTGATGTGTTCGGGCATCACGTCGGCCACCACGGCGTCGCGGGCCTTCGCGGTCAACATGGTGACCGCGTTGAACGGCGGCGACTCGCCGTCCGCGACGAATCCGGCCTTGCTGTTCGTGGCGGTCGCCTTTCTGCTCTTGGTCATGTTCATCAACTTCCGCGGGGTCGCCGAGGGCGTCGGCACCAACGTGGTGCTCACCCTGGTCGAATTGTCCGGCCTGCTGATGGTGATCTTCATCGGCTTCTGGTTCATCGTCGGACACGACGCGAACTGGGATGCGGTCGTCGCCTTCGACACCCCCGAGGACAAGAACGTGTTCGTCGCGGTCACCGCCGCGACATCTCTCGCGTTCTTCGCGATGGTGGGCTTCGAGGATTCGGTGAACATGGCCGAGGAATGCAAGGACCCGGTCCGGATCTTCCCGAAGGTGATGCTCAGCGGACTCGGCATCACCGCGGCCATCTATGTGCTGATCGCGATCTGCGCGGTCGCGATCGTGCCCGTCGGAGTGCTTGCCGAGAGCGAGGTGCCGCTCGTCGACGTCGTCGAGACCGCCGCTCCGGATTTCCCGATCTCCCAACTACTTCCATGGATCTCGATGTTCGCCGTGGCCAACTCGGCGTTGATCAACATGATGATGGCGAGCCGACTGCTCTACGGCATGTCGAAGCAGGGGGTGCTGCCCGCGTTCCTCTCCTACGTGCATCCCGGACGCCGCACCCCGTTCGCCGCGATCGTGTTCACCACCGTCATCGCACTGTGCCTGCTCGTCTACGTCAGCGCCGATCCGCAGGGCTCCATCGTCGGACTGCTCGGCGGCACCACGGCGCTGCTCCTGCTGGCGGTCTTCACCGTCGTCAACATCGCGGTTCTGGTCCTACGTCGGGACAAGGTGGCGCACAAGCATTTCCGCACACGTGTGGGCATCGCCCTGGCCGGCGCGATCACCTGCGGATATCTCACGCTCCCGATCACCGGGCGCGACCCCGAGCAGTACGCCATCGCCGGATGGCTCCTGCTGTTCGGCGTCATCCTGTGGGCGATCACGTACTGGTACAACAAGCGCACGCGTGCCACACGCCATGCAGCCTACGACGACATCCCGCCGCACGGGATCGGCTGACGAAACGAGTTCGGCCCCATGTCCGTCCACGCGATATGCGTGAGCGCACCATGGGGCCGGACCCGGTTCAGGACAGGCTAGGAGCGGAGGTCCTTGCGCAGGATCTTGCCCGACGCCGACTTCGGGATCGCGTCGATGAACTCGACCGCGCGAACCTTCTTGTGCGGGGCGACCTTTGCCGCGACGAAGTCGATGACCTCGACCTCGGTGAGTTCGACATCGGGTTGACGCACCACGAACGCCTTGGGGATCTCCTCCCCGCTCTCGGGCTCCAGGACCCCGATGACGGCGGTGTCGGCGATCTTCGGGTGGGTCAGCAGCAGCGCCTCGAGTTCGGCAGGCGGCACCTGGTAGCCCTTGTACTTGATGAGCTCCTTGAGCCGGTCGACGATGTAGACGCAGCCGGTGGGGTCGACCTGCGCCATGTCGCCGGTGTGCAGATACCCGTCGGCGTCGAGGGTGTCCGCGGTGGCCTGCTCGTTGTTGAGGTAGCCGAGCATCACGTTGGGGCCCTTCACCCACAGCTCACCGGGCTCCGACAGTCCTTCGGCCGGTAGCGGGATCTCGTCGCCGGTTGCCGGGTCGACGATCTTGTTCTCCGAGTTGGGGATCGCCCAACCGGTCGACGACAACGGCGGCTCGTCGAGACCGAGCGCCGCCTTGGTGTCGATGGGGATCAGATGGCTGACGGGCGACAACTCACTCATCCCGTAACCCTGGAGCATGTGCAGGTCGAGACGCTTGGCCACCGCCTTGCCCAGTTCGTCGTCGAGCGGTGCGGCACCCGACATCATCGTCTGCAACGAACCGAGATCGTAGTTGTCGACGATCGGATGCTTCGCGAGGGCGACGGCCACCGGCGGCGCGATGTAGGCGCTGGTCACCTTGTAGTTCTGGATGTTCTCCAGGAACTCGACCAGATCGAACCGCGGCATGATGACCAGGCTGCCCCGGTTGTAGAGCGCCGCGTTGAGGAGCACGGTCATGCCGTAGATGTGGAAGAACGGCAGCACGGCGATCACGACGTCATCGGACGTCATCCCCTGGAGCGGCTTGATCTGCGCGACGTTGGCGACGAGATTTCGGTGACTGAGCTTGACGCCCTTGGGGTTTCCTGTCGTCCCCGAGCTGTAGGGCAGCGCGGCGACGTGCGTGGCGGGATCGAACTCGACGTCGGGTGCGGGCAGATTCGGCCCCAGCAGGTCGGCCGCGTTGGGATGGCCGGACTCCGCCACACCTGCGCCGTCGAGGATGATGAGATTCTCGTCGGCGATGCCCACCTCGGCGGCCGCCGCGGCGGCTTGCTCGGCCATCGGCGAGATGGTTACGAGCATCTTCGCCTGCGCGTCCCGCAACTGCTTGGCGATCTCGGGGGCGGTGAACAGAGCGTTGATCGTCGTCGCGGTGGCGCCGGCCCGGAGGATGCCGTGGAAGACGGTGGCGAACGCCGGGATGTTCGGCGACAGGATCCCAACCACGTCGCCGACACCGACACCACGGGCGGCGAGCGCACCGGCAGCGGCGTTGATCTGGCCGACAAGCTGACCGTACGTCGTGGTCGCGCCGGACTTCGGGTCGATCAGGGCGGTCCGTCCGAGATCCTCGTCGGTGATGGAACCGAAAAGGAAGTCGTACAGACTCACATCGGGGATCTCGACATCGGGATAGGGACTCGTGAAGCTCATGGCACCTCCGTTGGTGGGTCTGGGCGCCATCGTAACAACACACGTTGTCAGGGTCCCCCGATGACCCGTTGTCCGTATCGTCCGATTTCGACGCCGCCATGCCTGCGTGGCAGCACAACTCTACGACGACCGGGACGACGCCGGGTCAGTCCTCGTCGATCGGTGCGGAAGCATCGCCCGGCCGCTCCCCGAGTCCGTCGAGCGAGCGCACCGGAGACTGCTCCCCCGGTAGCGGCTGCCCCGGTTCCGGCAGCGACTCCTTGTCGATGAGGTGCTCGAATGCGAGCAGGTTGCGCAGAGATTCCCGGCGCGACACCCGCCAGGCCCACTCCCGCTGGATGGATTTCGCGAACCCGATCTCGAGCAGCGTGTTGAAGTCGCCGTCGGCGGCCTCGAGGACCTGTCCGAGGACTCGGTCGAGCTCGTCGGCGCTGAGGGCATCACCGGAGATGCGGCCGACGAGATAGATGTCGCCGATGTTGTCGATGGTGTACGCGACCCCGTAGAGCCTGCGGTTGCGTTTGAGCAGGTAGCGATAGACCTTCTCGTGGTTCTCGTCGGCGTGGCGGCAGACGAACGCCTCGAGCCGGAGACCGTGCGGCCCAGCGGTGAGCAGCACCGTCGTCTTGAGCTTGTGCTCGCCGGGCAGTTCGAGCACCAGGTGATCGGCCTGCGCGCCCCCGGAGTCCTTACGGCTGAACTCGATCTCGCGATCGGTCAGCGCCGATTCGAGCAACTCGACGATCTCGGTCTGATTCACGCGCTCATCCTTGTCCGACTGCCAGTTTCGTCCGACGCCAGCGCCGACGTCGGGTTCCACGCCGCACCGACGCGGCGCCGACCGTGGCCGGGTTGCGGGCCGCGAACGACTGCATCGCCGCGGAGTAGCTCGAGAGCAGTTGTGTCGCAGTGTGATCCCAGGAGAACTGCTCGGCATGGGAGCGAGCGTTGCGCCGCATCAGGTCGAGTCGGTCCGGTGTGGCGAGTAGCCCGTCGATGGCCGTGGTCCAGTCCTCGATGTCGTGTCCGCCGACGAGCAGGCCGGTACGCCCATCGGCCACCGCCACACTCAGACCACCCACATCCGCGGCGATCACCGGAGTACCGCACGCCTGCGCTTCGATGGCGACCAGTCCGAAACTCTCCGAATAACTGGGCACCGCAACCAGATCGGCCGCCCGGTAGACCTGGGCGAGACGATCCGACGGTTGCGGCGGCAGGAACGTGACAGCGTCGCCGATGCCGAGATCGTCGGCGAGATCGATCAGCGACGACGGCTGTTCGAGCCCGCTGCCCGACGGTCCGCCGACGATGAGCACCCGCACCGGACGAGCACTCCCGCGCGATCGGCGGATCAGCGGCGCCGCCGCGGCGAGCAGCACGTCGGGCGCCTTCAACGGCTGGATCCGCCCCACGAAGGCCAGCACCGTGTCGTCCTGCGCGATGCCGAGTTCCGTGCGTGCGAGCTCCCGAGAACCCGGCGAGTAGACGTCGAGGTCGGCGCCCGGGGTGACCACGTCGATCCGCGCCCGATCGGCGTTGTACATCGAAACGAGTTCGGCCGCTTCGGTTTCGGTGTTGACCACCATCCGATCGGCTTCGTCGACGACCTGCTGCTCACCGATCACCCGCAACATCGGCTCGGCGGTGTCCCCTTTGGCCAGGGCAGCGTTCTTGACCGCCGCCAGCGTGTGCGCGGTGTGCACCAGCGGCACGCCCCACCGGTCCCTGGCCAACCAGCCGACCTGACCCGACAGCCAGTAGTGCGAGTGGATCAGGTCGTAGTAGCCCGGCTTCTGCATGGCCTCGGCACGCAACACACCGGCGGTGAACGCACACAGCTGGGCAGGCAGATCACGCTTGTCGAGTCCCTCGAAGGGGCCGGCGACCACGTTGCGGACGGTCACCCCCGGCGCGGCGGCGACGAGCGGAGCATCGGCCGAGGACGTCGCTCGGGTGAAGATCTCGACCTCGATGCCACGCCGGGCCAGCCGGGTGGCGGTCTGCCACACGTACACGTTCATCCCACCCGCGTCGCCGGTCCCCGGCTGTGCGAGCGGCGAGGTGTGCACGGAGATGAGTGCGACGCGCCGCGGCAACGGGGGGCTGGTCATCTCTTCAGCTTAGAGAAGAGTTCCCCGCCGAGTCGGCGCCCGCCCCGTCGACCGTGCACCCGCGCCGGTCGCGTGGGCGCGTCGCGGATTCGAGCGGACGCGATCCACCGATTGACACATCTGAGAATGTGTCTCAGTATCGGGACATGTCAACTGATGTGTCCGAGCGTGCGTCGTTCCAACTCCGGTCTGGCGCCACGTGGGCGGACCCGTATCCGATGTATGCGGCGCTTCGTGAGCACTCACCCGTCCATCGGGTCGCGGCGCCCGATGGCGAGTACTGGGTGCTCACCCGACATGCCGACGTGCTGGCTGCCGCGAACGACGCGCAGACGTACTCGTCGGCGCAGGGCCTCACCGTCACTTATGGAGAACTCGATGCGATCGGCATGGCCGAGCATCCACCGATGGTCATGCAGGACCCGCCGTCACACACCGAGTTCCGCAAGCTCGTGGCGCGTGGGTTCACCCCGCGTCAGGTCGTCGAGATCGAGCCACGCGTACGCGAGTTCGTCTCCGACCGACTCGACCGACTCGACGGCGAGGGTCCGGCCGACATCGTCGGCGAGTTGTTCAAACCGCTGCCCAGCATGGTTGTCGCGCACTATCTCGGGGTACCTGAGCGCGATTGGTCCCGGTTCGACGGCTGGACGCAGGCGGTGGTGGGTGCCACCTCGGGCGTCGGCGGCATGGCCGCGGCCGCCGAGTCGGCGGGCGCGGCGACGATGGAGATGCTGGGTTATTTCTCCGAGCTGGTCGAGTTCCGCAAACAGCATCCGGGCGAGGACACCGTCTCCCAGCTGGTCGCGGCCGGCCTCGCCGACGATCCGGACGATCCGGGTGGTCTGCTGTCGATCCTGGCGTTCACCTTCACCATGGTCGCGGGTGGCAACGACACCACCACCGGCATGCTCGGTGGCAGCGTCGACCTCCTCCACCGCTTTCCCGATCAGCGGCGCCGCCTCGTCGACGACCCCGATCTGATCGGCGGGGCGGTCGACGAACTCCTGCGCCTCACCTCCCCGGTCCAGGGGCTCGCTCGCACCACTACGCGCGATGCGACCTTCCCGGACACCCCGGAGGGGCCGGTGACGATCCCGGCCGGTCGCAAGGTGCTGTTGTGTTACGGCTCGGCCAACCGCGACGCCGCCATCTACGGGCCCGATGCCGACGCCCTCGACGTCACACGACGACCACGCAACATCCTGACGTTCAGCCACGGCAACCACCACTGCCTCGGCGCTGCCGCGGCTCGGATGCAGGCGCGCGTAGCCCTCACCGAGCTGCTCGCCCGCCACCCGGATTTCACCGTCGACGCCGAGGGCATCGAGTGGGCGGAGGGCAACTACGTCCGTCGGCCGACATACGTCCCGTTCCATGTCTGATCCGACGACCCGTGCCGCAGACTGGTTCGCCCCCGACCGGACCGAACTCGCAGCCCAACGCATTCTCGACGTCGCGGAGGAGATGTTCGTCGAACAGGGCGTGCCCGCGGTGACGATGCGTGGCCTCGCCGAGGCCGTCGGCTGCTCGCGGGCCACGCTGTACCGCTACTACCCCGGCAAGTCGGAAGTGCTTGCCGCCTATGTCGATCGGGCTGCCACCGAACTCGGCAACGCGGTCACGGCTGCCACTCGCCACGAGACGGATCCGGCCGAGCGACTGGTCGCAGCGGTCACGACGGCCGTGGCCGGGGTGCGTGCGAATCCTGCGCTGTCGGCGTGGTTCACACCGGATGCGTCCGGCGGATCGTCGAATCTGGCACTTCTGTCGCCGGCCATCGAGGCCATGGCGGTGGAGTTCCTGGGCGACATCACGCCCCGCGTGGAAGCATCGACCCGCCGGGAGCGGGCGCGATGGTTGGTGCGGGTGATCGTCTCGCTCCTGACCAGCCCCGCCGAAACCGTCGACGAGGAGCGAAAACTGCTGCGCAGCTTCGTGATCCCGGTCGTGCTGGGTTGATCTCGGGTACGCCGGGCGGCCGACGATCCGAGCGCTTGCCTGCCCGGAAGTCCTGGTGACACTGTTCGAGAGTTGTCAACACCCTTGTGTAACAACACCACTCACCACCCTGAACCTGTCAGAGGTCCCCGCTACAATTTCAGCAAGGCGACCATCGTGCCACCGAAATGCATTGCAGCCCAGTCGAATACCTGTGAATGAATACTTCCCGCCGAACGCATGTTCGACTACAATCGAGTCATGCCGTTGGACACCCTGATACCCCTGCTGCGTGAGGTGACGATCGACGCCGATGCGTCCGGTCGCCACGTCTTCGACACCACGAAGACATTGATGGACGTGCGTAACCTGGTCGATCATCAGCTGGCCGTGCACGCTGTGGCGATGGATCGTCTCGGAGTGGCACAGCGGTCCGGCGGCCGCACCCGACGACTGCTGATCGAGATGGGGGCTGCTCCGGCCGTCGCCGACCGCTGGCTACGCATCGGAGCCGCCCTCGACCGGTTGGAACGGGTGGCTGCTTACTCTGCGGACGGGGTGTTCTCCGGTGAGCACGTCGACGCCTTGGTGCGGGGGATGGCCCATATCGATCAACGGGCGCCGGAACCGTTGTCTGCGGGGTCGGTGATCGAACACGAGCTGGCGTTGATCGCCCAAGCGTTCTCCGGTGCCACCCCGCGTGAGGTGTTGGCGGTGGCGCGGTCGCGCGGCAATGAGATCGCCGATGACCAGGGTGGGGTGCCGGCGGCCGAAGACCGCTCGATCAACGAGGTGTCGACCACCTCGACTGCCGATGGCCGGTTGGAGGTGTTCGCCAACCTCGACATCGTCACCGGCGAGAAACTCGTCTCCGCCGTCGAACCCCTGTCCCGCAAACGGCCAGAACCCGACGGATCCGAGGACACCCGATCAGCCGGACAACGGCGCGCCGATGCGTTGGACATGATCCTCGATGCCGCGGCCAAAGCCACCAGAACAGGTGACGCCGACATGGTGGTCGCCCCGAAAACACAGGTGAGTGTGACCGTGCCGGCCGATCATCCGGATCGGGCAACCCTGGAATGGTTGGGGCTCCCAGACCACCGCACATTTGGTGGCGTGTGATTCCGCCGTCACGGTGTTCGACCTCGACGAGCACGGTGCACCCCTCGACGTGAGCAGCGCAGCGAGGCTGTTCACCGCGCAACAACGCAAAGCACTCATCGTGCGGGACCAATGCTGTGTGAAATGCGGAGCCGCCGCCGGATTCACCCAGTGTCACCACATCATCTACTGGTCACACGGGGGCGCCACCGGCATCGACAACGGCTGCCTGCTGTGCACCGCCTGCCACGCGCAGATTCACGCATCAGACTGGGAGATCACCATGGGCGCCGACCGACACCCCTGGCTGATCCCACCCGTCGACGTCGACCCCACACGCACACCGCTACCGGCCTACAACCGGCGCACCATGACCCTCGCCGCCTGACGCCATCAGGGATGCGTTCGGCATCCAATCCGCGCCCTTGACACCCACCCACCGCCGATCGAGTAGCCCGCGAGGCGCAAGCCGAGCGAGCGTATCGAGATCACCCTCCCGACATCGCCATATTCATGGCCATCGAAACAGACTGACCCACCAGGACTTTCACCAAGCCTAAACCAGCGACCCGGGACACCTGGGACGTGCACGACCCTTGACAACTCCACAGCGTGAAATAGGAAACCCTTCGGGTGCCCGCTGAGCAGTGAACCGGCGGGCACCCGACGGTGCCCCACTCGACCCGTCGCCCCGGCACCTCATCCGTCAGGCAGCACTCGGGTGATATTGCGGTTCACTGCGATAGCGAGAGGATCGACCCGCGATGCCCAGGCGTCGCCAGGTCCACCGTGACACCGGGTTCATCAGCCCCGATTGGTCGGCGAGCATGCGCACATCGCCGAAGACGCCTGCCAGCATCGACCGTGATTGCGGTGCATCCCAGAACATCTCCCGGAAGACGTCGTCGGGGATGTCGAAGATACGCCGGAAGCGACGCGGAGGGACCATGATCACGCCGCACAGCGTGCGCATGATGATCGGCAACATCAGCGAGAGAACCCACCGCGACACTCGCCCTTTCTCCGGAATCGCCGCGCGGATGTACTCGTGGGCGAACGAGATGTGCCTGGCCTCTTCTGCCACATGCAGTTCGAAGATGGCAGCGGTCGCCGGATGCAGTTCCGTGTCACCTCGCAGCAGATCCTTCTGCACGTGGTCGATCGGCTCCTCGCCGGCCAACACCCCCATGAAGAAGATCGTCGGAAACGCCGTCGCGGCAAGGGGAATGAACGGTGAGATGCGCCGGAAGCCACGTCGCGCTCCGGGCACCTGCACCCCGAGCCGGTTGATGTACTCCTGAAACATCAACGTGTGGTTGCACTCCTCCTTGGCCTCATGCGTGCAGTAACGGAACTCGCGGTCGCCGTTGCGCAACCGAAAGCTGTACTGCATCAGCCCACGGATGAGGATCGACTCGAACTGCAAACCCGTCTTCGCGATGTTCGCCATCCGCCACTTGCCGATCGCGATCTGCACGTCGAGCGGCTGTCGCCGATACCACTCGTGCCCACCGACCGGATCGCCGGCGGGCAATACCCAGCGCCTGTCGTTGTCGACGATCGCCATCGCCGGAGCATCCCAATCGATGTCGACGTACGGATCGAAACTTCGGTGAACCGACGCCACCGACAAGTCGTCGAGGACGTCGTCGTAGGAGAGCTCTGCGGCAGTCGCATGCGTGGACATGTGCCCAAGCCAAGCATCACCACCCGAGAGTGTCAATGATCATTGGCACTTTTACTGATGGCATTGTCGTGCCACCCCGAGCGCGCCCCCCACGGAACCCATCCCCTACACTGTTTTCGGAAACGATTGTCATTTGCGTGAGTGGAGATAACCCCATGAGGCGAACCCTGGCCGCTGCCGTGGCCACCATCGGCGTCAGCGCTCTTGTCCTGACCGGCTGTTCGGGCACCGATGACGGCACCGCGTCGGGCACTCCGAGCGTGGTCGCCTCCACCAACGTGTGGGGTGCGGTCGCGTCCGCAGTTGCCGGCGACAAGGCCGAGGTCACCTCGCTCTACACGAACGCCGAAGGTGATCCGCACGAGTTCGAGCCGTCTGCGGCCGACACCGCGGAGGTCTCCGACGCCGACGTCGCAGTTCTCAACGGCGGCCACTACGACGCCTACATGGAGAGCGCTGTCGCCGACTCCGACGTCACCGCGATCAATGCCTTCGATCTGCTCGGCAGTGACGGCCACGATCACGGCGATCCCGACTCGATGAACGAACACGTCTTCTACGACCTCGCCGTCGTCGGCCAGGTCGCCACCAAGGTCGGCGACGCGCTGGCCGAGAAGGACCCCGACAACGCCGCCGAGTTCCGGGCCAACGCGACCGCGTTCAACGAGAAGATCACCGGACTCCGGGGCGAGTTGGCCCAGATCAAACAGGCTCACGACGGCACGAAGGTCGCCCAGACCGAGCCGCTGGCCGGCTACATGCTCGACGAGGCAGGCCTCGTCGACGCGGCACCCGCCGGATTCGCCCAATCCGTCGAGGAAGGACAATCACCCTCGGCCGCCGACCGCGCCGCGATGGAGGACCTGCTCACCTCCAAGACCGTTCATGCACTCATCTACAACACCCAGGCCGTCGATTCGGTCACCGAAGCCCTGCTCTCCGTGTCCGAGCGCGCCGGTGTCCCGGTGGTGCGATTCACCGAGACGCTGCCCGACGGCGTCACGGACTACATCGCGTGGCAGTCCGGGCAGATCAACGCGTTGAGTGCCGCGCTGGGGACACATGCCGCACACTGACCTCATGGCACAACCCGATCGCGAGGCCTCTGCCGTCACCGACTCCGGACTCGACGACGGCACCGTTGCCCGCTTCGACCACGCACGCCTGGCCTTCGGCCCGCGCGCGCTGTGGGACGATCTGTCGCTGTCCATCTCGCGCGGCGAGTTCATCGCCGTCCTCGGGCCCAACGGATCCGGGAAGACGTCGTTCCTGCGCACACTGCTCGGGCAGTACGAGCTGAGCTCGGGACGACTACAGGTGACCGACGCGATCGGCTACATCCCGCAACAGCACGCCGACGACTCCGATCCGATGGCGCTTCGCGGACGCGACCTGGTCGGCTTCGGCGTCGACGGCCGCCGGTGGGGTCTCGGCTTCCGCGGCCGGGCCAACCGGAAGCGTCTCGTCGACGCCGCCCTCGCCGAGGTCGGCGCGACCGCTTATGCGAACGCCCCGATGGGTCTGCTGTCCGGCGGCGAACAGCAGCGACTTCGCGTCGCGCAGGCGCTGACCGGTGATCCGACATTGCTGCTGTGCGACGAACCGCTGTCGAGTCTGGACCCCACCAATCAGCAGTTGGTCGTCGATCTCATCGACCAACGCCGCCGCAATGCCGACACCGCCGTCGTCTTCGTCACGCACGAGATCAATCCGATCCTGCCGTACGTGGACCGGGTGCTGTACCTGGTCGGCGGCGCATTCCGGATCGGCACGCCCGACGAGGTGATGACCACCGGCACGCTGTCGAACCTCTACGGCAGCGAGGTCGAGGTGCTGCGCGTCAACGGTCGCCTCCTGGTGATCGGCGGCGAGGACGCCCACCACTGCGACCACCAACACGAACCCCCGACGACCCCCGTCCAGCGGGTCGACGGCGAGCGGGCCGCCCAGTGACGGACGGTCTCTCACTCGCGGCTGCCGAAGTCGAGATCAGCAAACTCTGGGACTTCGAACAGACCGCGGAACTGCTCAGTCGTGGCTTCGTCCAGCAGTCGTTGATCGCCATGGCCCTGCTCGGTCTGCTGGGCGGCATCCTCGGTCCGCTCATCGTGTCCCGCCAGATGTCGTTCGCGGTGCACGGCATCAGCGAATTGTCGGTCACCGGCGCAGCGGCGGCGTTGCTTCTCGGGATCAGCATCAATGTCGGTGGCGTCATCGGCGCCGTCGTGGTGGCCGCCGTCTTCGGGTTCATGGGTAACCGTGCACGCGAACGCGATTCGGTGATCGGCGTGGTGATGGCGTTCGGCCTCGGCCTCGGCGTGCTGTTCCTCTCGCTGTACGGGAGTGCGCGCACCGGCTTCGCGATGCTCACCGGACAGGTCGTCAGCATCGGTACCGCCGGACTCACGGCGATCGCGATCACCACGGTGATCGTCGTCGTGGGCATGGCGATCATCTACCGCCCACTGCTGTTCGCGTCGCTCGACCCGCGGGTGGCCCGCGCTCACGGTGTGCCCATCCGCACCCTGTCGGTCGTGTTCGCGGTCCTCATGGGTCTGGCGTGCGCCCAGGGCGTGCAGATCATCGGCGCCCTGCTGGTGATGTCGCTGATGATCACCCCGGCCGCCGCCGCGGCCCGACTCACCGCCAACCCGACGACGGTGCTGGTGATCTCGGTGGTGTTCGCGGAGGTCGCCGCGATCGGCGGTGTGATCCTGTCGCTGGCACCCGGTCTGCCGGTGTCGGTCTTCGTCACCACGATCTCGTTCGTGATCTACGTGATCTGTCGTTGGGTGGGTCACCGACGGCAGTACGCCACCCGCTGAGCAGGGCGCGTCATTCCTCGGGCGCTCCCGGGTTACAGCGGGTCGACACCATCTCCTGCTCGGTGACCACCGGGCGCGACGGTTCGATGTTCCAGCTGGGTTTCTCCGGCGCCACGAGCCGCGCAAAGGTCCAGTGACAGTCGAACTGTGCACGCATACCCGGGGTGTCGGCGTCCGGGTCCATCGCGAGCACCTCGCGCCATGCGACATCTGCACCGCGCGGATCCTCGGTGCGCCGCCCCGATTGGGTCGGGTGGATCTGCAGACTCGGCCCGACGGCGGTCTGTACCCACTCGGCGTGGTCCACGTACGGCGGCGGGTACGACGGTGTCGTCATCGGTGGTGTCGTCATCGGTGGTGCCGACATCGGAGACGACGGCACTGGCGGCGCCTCGGGCCTCGTCGAAGGCCCTGTCGTCGAAGGCTCTGTCGTCGAGGGTTTCGCCACCGACGACACCGTCGTCGGGGTCTCGTCGGACGCACAACCGGTCCCGACGGCGAGAACCGCACCACCGCTCACGGCCAGCACAGCACACCGCCGCCACGTGCCACTCCATCGCATTCCTCCGACGTTAGCGGCACCGCGACGTTCGTCCGGGGGTAACCTTCGCGTGTGCGATGGCTGCGGGCGATGGTTCTCCTCGGTTGCATCCTGATCACGACCGTGTCCCTGGCCACGGGCTGTGCGGCCCCGACGACGCCGGAACAGCCGACCTCGGTGCATCACGGCGATAAGGGGCGCGTCTCGACGACGGACACCGGACTGACACTCGATCGTCGACCGTGGTGGCCCGCCGGGTTCAACGCCTATCAGCTCGGCACCGACTGGTCGGTCAATCGTGGTTGCGGTGCCACCGTCGACCTCGACGAATACTTCGGTCAACTGCCTGCGCGCGCGTTGACGCGCATCAACCTGTTCTCCATGTTCGTGGTGAACAAGAACACGGGGCTCATCGACTTCGCCCCGTTGGATCGGGTCTTCGCCGCGGCCAAACGGCACCGACAGATGGTCCTGCCGGTGCTGACCGGCAGTTCCGGCGACTGCGAGGATCACGAATTCAAGGAACGTGACTGGTACGTCGACGGTTGGCAGCACGAGGAGTCACCGGGCGGCATGACCTTTGCCGACTGGATGACCACAGCGGTCACCCGGTGGAAGAACGAATCGACCATCGCCGGTTGGGAACTCGTCGGCGAGCCTGAAGCGAGCGTCTGCGGTCCGGGTGGCTGCGCATGGCAGAACAGGCAATGTCCGACAGGTGGTGCGCAGGTGTTGCGTACGTTCTTCGACACCGCCGGCGCGCGACTGCACGAACTCGATCCCGATCGAATACTGTTCGCCGGCTTCATCGGTGGCGACCAGTGCGGATTCGAGGGAGACGACCTCTCCACGGTAGGAGCCTCGCCTCAACTCGATGTCCTCGACTTCCACGACTACGGATCGGAGACCACGCTCTACGGCCCGGCGGGCAGCAATCTACCCACCCGCATCCGGCAGGCACGCGCCCTGCGTAAGCCATTGATGGTCAACGAGATCGGCATCCACGCCGGCTCGTGCCTACCTACGTCCACCCGAGCCGCACAGTTCCGGTCCCGCATCGCCGAGCAGCGCGAACTCGGCACCGCTGGAGCACTTCTGTGGGCATTCGTGCCCGACCCTCGACCGAACGAGTGCACCTACGACATCGGGTTCGACGACCCGGCCTGGCAGATCGTCGCCGACGTCGTCGACTGATCCTTGTGGTTCAGCGCTCCGCTCCCTCGAGCAGGGTTCCCGCGGACGTCACGCGGTAGATCCGCCAATTCGGCAGGTTTGCACCCTGATTGCGCGCCTCCAGGACCTGCACGGACACCTGCGCGCCGTTCTCGTACAGGGTCGGATACCGGATGTTCAGTGCATCCGACTCACCACGCCCGGTCTTGGGGACGGCGAGCATGAATCGCACCCCATGCGCGGCCGGGTCGTTGAGGATCTCCGAGAAATCCTGATCCGACGGGATCACGAACTGTTTGGGACGCGTCGACTGGGCGATGATCGCGAAGGCGTAGACGGTGTCGCAGAGTACGCTGCCGTCCGGGAGATTCAGCCGGTCCAGGTATTGCGCGATCGCCCGTTCGGTGGAGAACGATCGTAGTGTGCGTTGCGCATCGAGCGATTTCTTGTCCACCGCATCCGGATTCGGCCGCACCACCGACTGCAGTGCGAACTCCTGCGGCGCGTACTTGGTGGAGGTCATCCCGAGTGCGGTCACCGGCACGGCAACCACCATCGTGACCACGGCGGCGATGCCGAGAAGGCGGTGCCTGGTCGTCCGCGCCGCGACGAGGTCGGGCAGACGCGCCTGGGCGCCGAGCCGCCGGAAGGGAGTCGCACGACGCGCAGGCACGGCCACCAGTGCGACGATCGCCGCCAGCAGGATGACGGTGATGTAGAAGCGCAGGAAGCCGAACGTCGTTCCCCGTACGTAACTGAAGATCTGGAAGAAGAGCACAGCGCCGATCAGTGGAACAGGAGCCAGGATGGGCCCCATACGTCCCCATCGCCGCCGCGCGTTGATGACAACCACCAGCAGCAGAGGGAACAGCGGCGCGAGGATGAGCACCTCGACGACAGAGAAGGTCAATGCCGGGAACGGACCCGACGAACCGCTCCCACCCGAGAGTTCCAGGATTGTGGTATTGCCGTACTGCGAGGCCATCTGCGCGAAGAGATCGCCGGTGATCAACCAACTCGTGAACGCCCAGCCGAGAAACGCGACCGCGCTCGGTAGCGCGATCAACCCCATGTCCAGAATCGCCCGATTGACCCGTTCCTCGGGCACGCTGCGCCGATAACTCACCACCGCCACGACGATGCCCGCCGCGAGCGCTGATGCAGCGCCGTCGTACCGGGTCAGATAGGCGAAGCCGAGAGCCATACCGGCGGTGACCAACTCGTGGACGTCGTCGGTGTCCACCCAACGCATCCCGCGCCGCCCCGCCCACGCAAGAAAGAACAGGTAGGGCGCCTCGCTCATACCGTTCGCCGCGTAGAAGATGATCATCGGGTTCGCGGCAAAACAGACGATCACCGGTGTGGCGATCCATTTCTCGATGCCGCGATCGCGGGCGATCCCCCACACCTGCATCACCGCAGCCGCCATGAACCCCGACGACATGACCGCCGCGGACAGCGCCGACGTGGTCATCGACGGAAACAACGGTGTCAGGGCGGTCATCGGGAGCTGCACGATGGCGGTCAGCGGGGTGAAGATGAAGCCGATCGCCGACACGTGCGGATCGCGGCTGAACAGCACGCTCTGCGCCGATTGGACGCGCGAGAGCGAATCGCCCATGAAGAACCGGACATCCGCGGCCAGGTAGACGCCCACCACGAGGTAGATCAACCAGATGACCGCGAACAGTCCGATGACCTTGCGCCGACTCATCACTGGGTACCTGCGCCCTCGGCAGATGCGGCATCGTCGGTGTCCGCCGACTCCCCCGTCGCCGCGAGCCCGTGAAAGGTCTTCTCCCAGTACGACGGATTGAACAGCATCTGCCACATCCCCTTGATGGCGGCGACACTCATCATGACCCAGTACACCGGGACGATCAGCGCCGACCACATCAACTTGATGCGACCGTCTTCACGGATGGCGATGAGATTCATGTAGATGGCGGCACCGTTGCCGAAGATCAGCGAGATGAGCGACAGGTAGTAGATCGGTCCCGGGAACAGGTCGGCGAAGATCGGTGGCTGCGCCGCAATCCAGACGAGCATGATGAGCCAGAACACCATGTTCATACATGCGATGACCGGTGTGCCCGCAATCAGCACGGTGAACCGATACCACGCAACCGGTCCCAGTATTCGCCACAGGTCGACCGGGTGGCGCATGTGCACCAACCAGGTCTGCATGTAGCCCTTGTACCACCGCGATCTCTGGCGGACCCAGTTGATCGGATCAACATTCGCCTCCTCGAGGGTCAGCGAATCGAGCACCGCGGTCCGATATCCACGCCCCGCGATACGAACGCCGAGATCGGCGTCCTCGGTGACATTGAAGGGATCCCACGCTCCGATGTCGTCGAGCACCTCCCGCAGGAAGTGATTGGAGGTGCCGCCCAACGGGATCGGCGCCCGGCTGACCATGAGGCCGGGTAGCAGATAACTGAACCAGATGCCGTAGTCGGCGGTGAACCACTCGGTGAGCACGTTGTCGCGCGGATTGTGGAAGTTGAGCTTTCCCTGCACGCACACCACGGTGTCGTCGTCGACACTGCGGAACGCCGCCACCGCGCGGCGCAGCTGGAGCGGATCCGGCAGATCCTCGGCGTCGTAGATCGTGACGATGTCCCCGGTCGCGAAATGCAGACCGTAGTTACATGCCTTGGGTTTCGTGCGCGGTTGGGCGGCGGGGACCAACACCACCGTGACCATGTCGTTGGCCTCCACCTCGCGTGCGGCCTCGATAGTGGGCGCGTCGTCTTCCTCGAGCAGCAGCAGCACCTGCAATTTGTCCCGCGGGTACTCCAGCGACTCCATTGCCGCGATCAGGTCGCCGACCACTTCCGGTTCCCCGTACGCGGGGACCAGGACCGTGTACGGCGGCAGATCCGCATCCGGTATGCCGCGCGCGGCCTCGTCGTCGATCACGATGGCGCCGTTGACGAGTCCGCGACGGAAGATCACCAGCCGGTCGACGAGCGCGAGGATGTAGACGACCGTGGCGATCGAGATCAGTCCGGCCGCGGTGCCCACCGGAAAGAGCACCAGCAGCACTACCAGGACGACCACCGTCACCGCGCCGATGATCTTCTGCCCGCGGCTGAACGGAACCGACGCCGACATCTGCGGGTCGATGTCCCGAAGCCGCTCCACGGCGTCGTACAGCGACGACGCCCGATAGTCGGGATCGTCGAGCAGCGCGGCGATGTCGCGGCTGTCGCGCCCGGTCACGACGACGCCCTGTCGATCGCGTCGACCTGCGTGTCGATCAGGTCGGTTGCAAGGCCGACGAGCAGGTCACGGTCCTTCAACTGTGGTTCGAGGTCCACGGTCACCGAGTTTCCTCGAAAGAGCACCGTGAAGAAGGTGTTCAAGTTGCGCAGCACTGTCACATTCGGGGAGGGGAACGCGGCGTCGGGTTCGTGGTTGTCCACCGAGATCAAGATGACCCGTTGTGTCTTGTTTCCATCGGTCCACGACCAGTAGAGGCGGTTGTAGGTGAGGTAATTGGTGTCGTTCACGACGGTCTGCAGATAACCCGTCACGCCGTGCGGCAGGCTCACCGCCACCGGCGCACTGAAGCGTGCCCCGACGAGGTCATAGACGAAGAAGATCGGGTAGACGTCGAAACTCAACGGATTCGCGGTCTCGACGGTGTTCGCCACCACCTTGCGGGACCGTGCGAACTTGTCGAACTCCAGACTGCCCTTCGTCTGGAACAGGTCCTGGGCGAACATGACCGCTCCCGGTCCGTACAGTCGCGATACCCAGTTGTACTGCGCCACCGCCCCTTCCGACCATCCCGACGGAACGATCAGGGGCGGCCGGGTATCCAACCCGGGAACGTAGGTGTCGGCCCAGCGGCCATACGCCGGCGTCGGTACGAAGAACATCGCGATGGCGATCACCAGGATGAGCAGCGCAGGCCTACCGAATCGCGGCACCGACACCGCGATCAGCCGTCGCCCCAGGGGCGACCACGAATCAGTCTGTCGCCGATGGTAATCCACGTACAGCAATGCGCTGGCCACAAGCGCCGCCCCGAGCGCGGGCAGGGTCTGCAGCACCGCTTGCGCCGCATCCGGGAACACCACCCGCAGGAACACCAGGATCAGTACCCCTACCGCGGCGGCGATGCAACCACCGACGAAGGCTCGCATGGCGGTACGTCCCACCGCCACGGCGGTGGCGAATGCCCCGAAGACCACCATCACGAGCCCCGCGAGCGTCGGCGATCCTCCGAGCGAGAGCACGATCAGCCGGTAGGGCACGGGGAAGATGATCAATCCCAGCAGCCATACCCAGCGATACCGTGCCACCGGCCGCAGACCGAAAGCGAGACAACAACTTCCGAGGACAAACGCCCACAGGGCCAACAGGTCGATGTGTGTCGTCAGGTAAGCGCCCGAGTACCGACGGTTCGCCACATCCATGACCAGGGCCACCAGCAGGATCACCGCCCCGACGATGACGTCGGTCTGCCGGTCGCGGATGGGCAGTTCGGCGCCGCGTCGCCACGAGACGCCGATCGCCGCGATGATCACCAGCACGATCGCCGCGGGCAGATAGCTGATGAGCGTGCCCGCACTCATCTCGCGGGCGACCGCGACCAGCGTCTCCCAGAATCCGAAGACCGTCGCCGCCAGGATGAAGGCCCATCGCACGAACACCACGACAGCCGTGCTCTCCGGCAACCGTTCCCGCAGGCCCGGCCCCCGCGCCGACGGGGCCGGAGCCGCGTCGGTGACGGTCACGGTTGCTCCGGACGTCGCCTGCGCCGCATCAGCAACGTTCCGAGGACGATAAGACCCGCCACCACCGCGGCGCCGACGGCGATTGCGACGACGATCGGCCACGACGCGGTCCACCCGGAGTCGGTCTCGGGCGGGTTCACCTCATCGGTCGCCACCCGGACCGGCTCGTGGTCGGCGACCTGCATGATCGCGTCGCCGGACACACTGCCCCATCGATCGTCGGTGCCGAGCCATCGCAACAGCGCATCGAGATCGCCGGAATCCTCGGTAGAGGTCGCGACCAGCACCGTGCGGTTGTCGTCGCGGGCCACTTCTACTGCGCCGTATTGGATTCCGGGATTCAGGGTGACCGTCGAGGCCTGTCTCTCCCCGGACGATGACACCACGCTGAGCGTGCGATTGTCCGTCTGCAGGGGCAGATCGAGGTCGGGCAGTCCCGTGCCGTCGGCCGAGATCAGCACCGCAGGCTGTTCCGAGGAACCGGCCGTGTCGACCGACACGACATCGAAGCCGAGCGGCACCGCCGACAGCGACTGCAGCCCCGCACCTATTTGCACGGCACGCGACACGTCGCCGACATCCCCCTTCGTCCAGGCGAGTTGGGTACGCGGCATCAACGTCTGCGGCAGCGAGGCGAGGCCGCCGGGCTGGGGCGGATCCGCCTCGTCGGATCGGATCTCGCCGGAGGAGTTGAGACTCAACGTGCTGCGATGTCCGGTCCCGCAGCCCTCCCCGAGGTCACTGCGCTCCAAGGTCAACGTCACCTCGGTATAGCGGGTCAGCACGTCGTCGGGGATGTCCACCCACGTGTCGTAGGTTCCGGAGCCGTCCGTCTTGATCGTGTCGATGACGCGGTCGCCGACCCGAACGGAGATCGACGTGTTCGCGTCGCCCGGTCCGGGGCTGTACGAGCCGGACAACTGCACACGAACGCCTTTGGCAGACCTGCCCAGTCGGGTCTGGTCGATGCCGAAGGTGATGGTGGGCCACGCGGCCGACGTGACGGTCTGGTCGGTGACACCGAGATCGGCAAGCGTCTGTACGTCGGGCGCCAATTGCGGTGCGCTGTGCAACGTCCCCGCTACTGCGGAGGAACTGAGCGCGATCGACGCCAGGTTCGAGGTCAGGAACTCCGTCTGCGTGAGCAGTTCCTCCCCCGAGCCCCCGATCACCAGATAGCTGCTGCCGCGGCTTCTCTGCACGCTGACGCCGGGCGGTGCGTCGGAGTTGATGACGATCTGACGCTCCAGGGGTCCTGGGACCGACGGCGGTGTCATCGCCCCGCGCGGCAGTGCGACCGTCCTGATCGGCACCGGGGCCGTGCCGTAGTGCGCGACGACCGCTGTGGCGAGGTTGACCGCCGACGCCCCTTCGGCCTGCTGCACGTCGTCGGGGACGTAGATCGTCAGACCACGGAGTACGGGCGGAAGGAATTCCGCGACGGTCGTGGGGATGGCCTCTCGTCCGGTGTAGGTGATGGTGGCGTTGTTGATGCGAAACGAGGTCTCCGGATCGAACTGACAGATGCCCTCGACGCGCAGGTAGGCGCGCAAGGTCAGATCGGCCGCGTTCTCGCTGACCTCGACCCCGCGCAGCGGCAACTCGATGGGCGCGTTGGGACTCGGATTGATCGGCGTCCGGGAGATGAGTCGGTCACCCTGCAAGACATCGACGTTGCCGCCCGTGGCGAACGACGGCAGTTGCGTGGTCCCGCGCAGCACCGACGGCGAGAGATCCGGCGGCACGGGCACACTCAGACTGACTTCTCCCTGCTGGCCGGGAAAGGTGATCGTCGGTGATGCACCGATGTCACGCAGACTGAGCGGTGCAGGCGGGTCGCCTGGTACCGCTCTGGCGATCGCGGCGGGCCCCACCAGCACCGCGATCACGCTCACCACGGCGACCAACACCGCCGTCGTCGTGACATGCTGACCAGACTTCTGACGAACGTGCATCAGATCCCTTCGGACGTGCTGGTCGGCCCCCGTCGACCGGCAATTCTCGACTCAGAACGCGCTTCCTGGTAGCGAAGTTAATCCACCTCGACGGAGTTGTCCGGGTAACACCCCAGTTGAATGTCGTTGTGATTTCGAGTCACAACCGTTTCCCGATCCGTCGGGACGTCTGGAACGATGGCAGGGGTGTCCAGCGTGACGGCGGGAGAGCAGGTCGACGGAGGTGTCTACGTCGACGTCGGCGGACGTCAGATATGGCATTTCCGGGCGGGCGACCCGGCCGGACAGCCCACCGTGCTCCTTCACGGGGTGTTCGGCGCGGCGTCGACGTGGGGTGCCCAGATCTCCGATTTCGCCGACGCCGGGCTGGCCGTGTTCGTGCCCGAACGTCGCGGGCACGGGCACACCCCCGACCAGCCCGGACCGTTCGGATACGCCGACATGGTCGCCGAGACCATCGCCTACCTCGAACAGGCCGTGCGCGTGCCGGCCCATCTGGTGGGTTGGAGTGACGGCGGCGTCATCGCCCTGCTCGTCGCGCGAGAACGTCCCGACCTCGTCCGGCGCGTGGTCATGGTGGCCAGCTACATCAGCCGCGAGGGGGAGGTCCCCGGCGAGTTCTTCGACATGATCCGATCCCGCCATCCCGCGACGGTCGAGTTCCTACGCAGCGACTACGCCCTCACCTCGCCCGACGGCGCCGAACACTTCGAGATCGTCTACGACAAGACGCTGGCCATGATCGACAGCGAGCCGGACCGGCGATTCGACGAATTCGCCGGGGTCACGACGCCGACGTTGGTGTTGGCCGCCGACAACGGCGCCGCACGTGTCGAACACGCACTCGCCCTGTCGCGCGCGCTCCCCAACGGCAGGCTGGCGGTGCTGCCGGGCACGCACATCCTGCCGGTGGAGTCACCCGAGGTGTTCAATCCCCTGGTGATCTCGTTCCTGACCGCGGAGCCCCCGGCCCGGTGGACGCCGCACCACTGACGCCGTGCACCGTCACCGGATCTGACGGGGGGGGTTGCGTCCACCGGGAGCCGAGTCTTCACGCCCGGGCGTGCACCTTGCGCCACGCGGCACGACGTTCACCGTCGGGATCGGTCTCGATGTGGTCGGGATCGTCGATGACCAAGACCTTGCGGCGAGCGTCATAGGTCGGCCAGCCCACGCCTGGCACGCCCGCGGTCGCGAATGCGCCCCAACGATCCTGGACTGCAGCGATGACGCGACCGGTCGAGCGCCAGTCACCCACCGCCAGTCCCGCGCCGAGTGCGGTTCGATAGGCGCCGAACACCGCGAACAGCTCGGTAGCGTGCGTGGCGCGCATACCGGTGGCCGCCAGTAGCCGGGTGTGGAAGTCGTAGCGGTACATGTAGGTGGGCGCGACGGCGCTGTGCCCTTCCGCGAACGCCGTCGTCGGCGCCCAGAAGACGGAGTCCGCGGAGAGTTCGACCAGCCCCTCGTCGGAGCCGTTGTAGAGCGCAGCGATCTCCTTGCGGTCCTGCTCGTCGTTGACCCGCACGAGAGCCTTCTCCGCGTCGGGAAGGACGCTCCACAGCTTGCTGAACAACTGTCCCTCGGCCTGATTGGTGCCGATGACAAGCGGAACCGGGAGGGTCTTGCCCGCATTCGCCGCGTCGATCGGCGACAGCGGGAAATACGCACCGTCGATCACCGGACCGAAGGGGATCGGATCGCCCAGACCCGCCTTTTGCGCGAACTTCATCAGATGGTTGCCTGCGACGAGCAGATCGCGGGCCGAGGCGCGCGCCAGGAGACGTTGCGCCTCCTCCGCCGGGATCGGCTCGGCGTCGGGGTCGACGCCCGAGGCACGACGCTGCGGATCGCGGAGCAGGCGAAGGAACTCGTCGGCGTAGATCTGCGCCGACTCGGCCGAGATGGTGAGCTCGGGTGCCGGGCTCTCGGCAATCGCCCGGGTGAACAGCCCGTCGGCGGCCGGCGTGCTGAGCAACGACACCACCGACGTGCCTCCGGCGCTCTCACCGAAGATCGTCACGTTGTCGGGGTCGCCACCGAACGCGGCGATGTTGCGCTGCACCCACTGCAACGCCGCCACGTGATCCTTCAGCCCCACATTGGAGTCGAAGGTGCGGTCCTCGGTGGAGTAGGAGCTGAAATCGAGGAACCCGAACGGCCCGAAACGGTACTGCACCGTCACCACCACGACGTCCTGGGAACGGGCCAGCAGCGAACCGTCGTAGAGCGGCGTCGCGGCGGTCCCGAGGATGTAGGCACCTCCGTGGATGAACACCATGACCGGCCGTGGCGTCGACGACGTGCGATCGGGCGAGAAGACGTTGAGGGTCAGACAGTCCTCGCCGATCGGCTGATACCGGCCCGGGGCCACCGCGGTGAACCGTTTGTCCTGGATGGCCGCCTTGCCGAAGCGGGCGCACGACCGCACCCCCGGCCACGGATGCACCGGCTGCGGATCGCGGAAACGGCCCCCGGCCACGGGCGGAGCAGCGAACGGGATGCCCTTCCAACTGATGGTGCCGCGACGCGTCCGCTTCCCCCGAACCCCCTCGACGATGCCGTCGGCGGTGGTAACCCTGCTGTCGATCGGTGTCATGACAACAACATAGCTGCCGCGCCTCCCCGCGACAGCAACCCGTTTCCCCGCGACAGCAACCGGTTTCCCCGCGACAGCAACCGGATTTCCCTCGGCAGCAACCGGCCACGCGCCGACAGCAACCGGCCAGTCGCCGACGGCAACCTCCGCAACGCCGAGAGCAACCTGATTTCCGCTGAGAGCAACCGTTTTGTCGCCGACGGCAACCGCCCGTTCGAAGTCCTCGCCGCGTCAGCCTGCGGACACGCGAATCCCGGCCGCCGACAGAGCGGACTGCACCGCCCGGGCGTGGTCGACCGCACCGGGAGTGTCGCCGTGCAGGCAGATGGACTCCGCGTCGATTCTGACCAGTGAGCCGTCGATCGCGATGACGGTGCCCTCGGCCACCATGGTCACGACTCGACGGGTGATCGCCGCGGTGTCGGTGAGCACGGCCCCGTCGTCGGTGCGCGGCACGAGCGTCCCGTCGGGACGATAGGCGCGGTCGGCGAAGGCCTCGACAATCGTCGGCAACCCGGCCTCCGACGCCAGCCGCAACGACAACGACCCGGGCAACCCCATCATCGGGAGCCCACCGCCGTACTCCACGACCGCAGCGACCGTCGCCCGCGCCTGAGGCTCATTCTTGACGATCGAATTATAAAGCGCACCATGCGGTTTCACGTACGAAATCGTCGCGCCCACCGACCGCGCAATGCCTTCGAGCGCCCCGATCTGATAAAGGATGTCGGCCGTCAGCCGAGCGGGCTCGACATCCATGAACCGCCTGCCGAAACCTTCGCGATCGGCATATGAGACCTGCGCACCGATCCGCACGCCCGCCGCGGCCGCTGCCCGACAGGTCGCGAGCAGCTCCTCGGGGCTGCCTGCATGGAACCCACACGCGACGTTCGCACTCGAGACCACGCTCAGCATTGCCTCGTCGTCGCCGACACCTTCACCGAGATCGGCGTTCAGATCGATGACGAGACCTGACGATCCACTCATGCCATCGATCCTATTCTTCTGCGCATCGCCGAGGGCGTATGCCGTCGACCCACGTTGAGTGCTATCGACGCACAACCGGTTGCCGTCGCGCGGCGCGCGTTGCCGGCAGCGAGAGGAGGGTGCCGTCGATGCAAAAGCAGTTGCTGCCGCCAGCAGAAAGGTTGCTGTCGACGGAATACCGGGTGCTGTCGGCATCAAGCCGGCGCCATCGACGCAACGCGTGATGCTTTCAGCAGAAATCCGGTTGCCGTCAGCAACAAACTGGTTGCTGTCGCCAGCAGAAAAGGTTGCTGTCGGCGGAAATCCGGTTGCCGTCGGCAGCAGAAAGGTTGCTGTCGGCGGAATACCGGGTGCTGTCGCGACGGTACCGCGGCGGTCAGAGCCGCCGTTGCCGGGCGAACTCGGCCAGCACCACGCCGGCAGCGACCGATGCGTTCAGACTCTCGACCTCACCGGCCATCGGGATGGAGAGGATCGAATCGCAGGTCTCGCGGACCAGACGGGACAGCCCCTTGCCCTCAGAGCCGACGACGATGACGGTCGGCGCCGTGCCGTCGTAATCGTCGAGGGTCACGTCGCCCTCGGTGTCGAGACCGACGAGCTGCGCACCCTCTGCGGCCCAATCCTTGAGCGTCCGAGTGAGATTCGGCGCCTGCGCAACCGGGAGCCGCGCCGCCGCACCGGCACTCGTGCGCCACGCGACCGCGGTGACGCTGGCGCTTCGCCGCTGCGGGATCAGCACCCCGTGACCACCGAATGCGGCGACCGACCGGATGACGGCGCCGAGATTGCGCGGATCGGTGATGTTGTCGAGCGCGACGAGCAGTGGCGGCGTCCCGCTGGCGATGGCGTCGCGCATCACGTCGTCGGGATGGGCGTACTGGTACTCGGGCACCTGCAGCGCGATCCCCTGGTGGAGCCCGTTCGACGACAGCCGATCGAGTTCTTGCTTACCCACCTCGAGAATGGAGATGCCCGCGTCACCTGCGTACTGCAACGATTCTGCCACCCGATCGTCGGGTTCGGAGTTCGTCGCGATGTAGAGGGCCGTCGCCGGGACACCCGCGCGCAGACACTCGAGCACCGGGTTGCGACCGAGCACGTACTCCGGACCGTCGTCCTTGCGGGTACGGGCACCACGACCGCCGGACGACTTCGCCGCGGCCTTGGCTCGCTTGTGTGCGGGGTGGTACGGACGATCGACGGCCTTCGGGGTCGCCCCCCGGCCCTCGAGCCCGCGCCGGCGCTGACCGCCCGAGCCGACCGTCTGCCCCTTCTTGGTGCCTGTCTTGCGCACCGCGCCTTTACGTTTCGAATTACCGGCCATGTCAGGATGTTCCCTTCAGCGACCATTGCGCACCGTCCGGTGTGTCGGTGACCTCCACGCCCGCCTCAGCGAGCCGGTCCCGCACCGCATCTGCTGTGGCCCAGTCCTTTTCGGCACGAGCCTGCGCTCGACGGTCCAGCTCGGCACGCACCAGCACATCGAGTGCGGTGGTGGCGGCCGAATCGTCGGCACCTTCGTCTCGCCAGTGCTCGTCGAGCGGGTCCACTCCGAGCACGCCCATCATCGCGCGCACCGACGACGCCGCCGCGAGTGCCGCAGCCCCGTCGCCGGATTCCAGCGCCGTATTCCCTTGTCGCACCGTGTTGTGGATCGCCGCCAGTCCGGCAGGGACGCCCAGGTCGTCGTTCAACGCGTCCGCGAACTCGCTCGGGACCTCGCCGACGACGACCTCGCCGACACGGGAGGACACCCGGGCCACGAACGATTCGATGCGCCGATAGGCCGCGGCGGCCTCGGTGAGCGCACCGTCAGAGTACTCGAGCATCGATCGGTAATGGGCACTACCCAGGTAGTAACGCAGCTCGACGGCACGGACCCGTTGCAGCATCGCCGGGATGGCCACCACGTTGCCGAGCGACTTGCTCATCTTCTCGCCGCCCATGGTGACCCAGCCGTTGTGTAACCAGTAGCGCGCGAACGGATCACCGGCACCATGCGCCTGCGCGATCTCGTTCTCATGATGAGGGAAGATGAGATCCATTCCACCGCAATGGATATCGAACTCGGCGCCGAGCAACGATGTCGCCATCGCCGAGCATTCCAGATGCCACCCGGGACGTCCTGGCCCCCAGGGCGTCGGCCACGACGGTTCGCCGGGCTTCGCGGCTTTCCACAGCGTGAAGTCACGAGGGTCCCGTTTGCCGGTCCCGGCGCTCTCACCCTGGTGGACGTCGTCGAGCTTGTGACCGGACAGCGCACCGTAGTCGGGCAGGCTCATCACGTCGAAGTACACGTTGCCGTCGGCCGCATAGGCGTGACCACGCTCGATGAGGCGCTGCATGTACTCGACCATCTGCGTGACGAATCCGGTCGCCCGCGGCTCACCGGACGGTGGGAGCACGCCGAGCGCATCGTAGGCGGAATCGAAGGCACGCTCGTGGGTTGCCGCCCACTCCCACCACGGCCGGTCGGCTTCGTCTGCCTTGCGCAGGATCTTGTCGTCGATATCGGTCACGTTGCGTACGAACAACACGTCGAGCCCCTGCTCGGCGAGCCAGCGCCGCAGGACGTCGAAGGCGATACCGCTGCGCACATGGCCGATGTGCGGGACCCCCTGCACGGTTGCGCCACACAAGTACACCGATGCCTGGCCCGGGTGCAGCGGCACGAAGTCGCGCACCTCGCGGGTAGCGGTGTCAAAAAGGCGCATTGTCACGACGTGCAATCTTACCTGGTCGACTTTCGTGACCCGGGCCTCATCGGTCCGACGACTCCACCAGCGCCGTCGCGACCGCCGCGACCCCTTCGCCCCGTCCGGTCATGCCGAGCCCGTCCGTCGTCGTCGCCGAGACCGACACGGGCGCTCCGATCGCCTCACCGAGCACCTGCTGTGCCTCGGCGCGACGTGGCCCGATCTTGGGTTGATTGCCGATCACCTGGACGGCCGCGTTGACGACCCGCAATCCGGCGTCGGCGAGCAACCCGCGGACGTGGCCGAGCATTGCGGTTCCCGAGACGCCTTCCCATTCGGGACGTCCCGTACCGAAGACGGATCCGACGTCGCCGAGCCCCGCCGCCGACAACACCGCGTCGCACAGCGCGTGAGCGCCGACGTCACCGTCGGAGTGGCCTTCGCAGCCGGGCGTGTCGGGAAAGTGCAGACCGACCATCCAGCACTCGGTGCCGGGTTCCACTCGGTGCGCGTCGGTGCCGATACCGACTCTCATGAGCGCCTTTCCTCGGATGATTCCGTCGAGCCGAGCTCGTGATGCGGCGAGTCCTGACGAACCGCCGCCCGATAGGCGGTACCCACTCGATCGGTGTCGGCGACAATGCTACGAGCGATGCGCAGATCCCATGGCGTGGTGATCTTCATGGCCAGCGGGTCACCGGTCACCACATGGACCGGGATCCCGCAGCGTTCCGCGAGTCCCGCGTCGTCGGTGGCGAGCCCGGAGGCATCCGCGTGTGCACGCAGCAAGGTGTCCCGGGTGAATCCCTGCGGGGTCTGGATGGCACGCAGCGGTTCGCGATCCACCGTCCGCACCACGATTTCCGGACCGGGATTCGGAAGAACCTCTTTGAGCGTGTCCGCCACCGGCAGCCCGGGCACCACCGCCGGATGTCCACCGCGGATCGCCTCGACCACCCGGCCGAACACGTCCGGCGGGGTCAACGGGCGGGCCGCGTCGTGAACGAGCACGATGTCCGAATCGCCACCGGCGGCAGAGATGCCGGCACGTACCGACTCAGACCGATGAGCCCCACCCGCGACGACGACGGCGTCCGGAACCAGACGGCGTGCGTCGTCGACGAGTTCGGCGGGAACCACCACCACCACATGCTCGGCGACCGCGGCATCGACGATCCCAGCCACGCAGACCTCGAGAATCGTCTGCCCGCCGAGATCGACGAAAGCCTTGGGAACCGCTTCACCGAGCCGGCTACCGGAACCAGCCGCCGGCACGATCACGCTCACCGTCATACCGGCCTCGCCGGAACGGCAGTCACGTGGATGACGGAGGTCAGGACGCTGCGGCCAAGACCTCGTCGAGAATGGTGGTGGCCTTCTCGTCATCGGTGTTCTGAGCCAACGAGAGTTCGTCGACGAGAACCCGCCGTGCACGGGTCAGCATGCGCTTCTCGCCTGCCGACAGACCGCGGTCCTGCTCACGTCGCCACAGATCGCGGACGATCTCTGCCACCTTGATGATGTCGCCGGAGATCAGCTTCTCCTGGTTCGCCTTGAACCGCCGGGCCCAGTTCGTCGGCTCCTCCGTATGCGGGGCGCGGAGCACCTGGAAAACCTGATCGAGACCCTCCTCGCCGACAACGTCGCGCACACCCACGTACTCGAGCTTTGTCGAGGGGATCTGAACGGTCATGTCGCCATCGGCAACCTTGAGGACGAGGTATTCGATCTGCTCACCCTTGATGGTTCGGGTCACGATGTCTTCGACCCGAGCAGCACCGTGATGGGGGTAGACAACGGTGTCGCCAACTTTGAAGTTCAATGTTCTATGCCCCTTTCGAGTACAGCCAGTCTAGCACGGGCGTCCGAGAGGCCCTACACAACGGCGCAGGTCAACGCACTGAACTGGCCAGTTGACCATCCCGCCGGGCAGTAACGGACCAGCGTAGAGCGGCCCCCGATCGCCCCGTGACCGGGCCCACAACGGGTGTTGAAAAGCCCCTCGGGCACACCTGCCGCCGATGGGTTCTCGACACCAATCGGGCACCCGAGGGGACTTTTGCGCGCGGCGCCCACTACGCTCCGTAGTGCAGGGTTCACGACGCCGTGTCCGACCCTGCGTGTCAGCCCTTGATGACCTGGGAGGAACGGGTGTCTGTGCTTCGGAAAACCGCTCGGCGTTCGCTTCGGCTGTCGGCCAAGGCCACTGCGGTCGCCGCGGTCGGAGTCGCGATTGCACTGGGCACCACCGCGTGCGGTGCCGGTCAGATCTCGCAGACCGCAAACCAGGAGCCGGCGGTGAACGGCAACATGGCCAATCTCGGCTCCATGCAGCTTCGCAACGTCCAGATCATCTACCCCGCACAGAAGGCCGACGAGGTCTTCGACAACGGCGGGCCGTTCGAGGTCTCGTTCGTGGTCAACAACGTCGACCCGGTGGAGAACGATCGACTGCTCGGCATCGATGCGCCGAAGGGCGGGTCGGTGACCATCGTCGGTGACACCACCGTCAAGCCCGGACAGGCACTGCGTGCGGGCAAGCCGATCGGGCTGCTCGAGCCCGAGGAGATCCAGGCCACCGACGAGCAGGATCGTCTCACTGTGCGGCTCAACGACGCGGGCGATTCCGTGGCGGCCGGGCTCACCACGCCACTGACCTTCCGCTTCGAGCGCGCCGGATCGGTCACCATGAACACCCCGGTGGATGCCGGCACCTACATGACGCGCCAGGACAAGATCCGCGAGGCCGAGCCGCCTGCCGACGAGCACGCCGGCGAGGAGCACTGAGCCCGCGCGCAACCGATCTGGAAGAACTCCCGTCGACACCCGGTGTCGACGGGAGTTCTTCGTTTGTCGGCAGCACGGGGTCGTCGGCGTGCGCCGCGGTGGGTGACCGGACGCCGGGATCGGAGTGGGCGGATCGGCCCGAGCCCGCACACAGTCACATTGCGACGAACGTCCCCGCAGACGGTGTGTCACACCACGCCCCTAGGCTGTCCCCGTGGCCAAACCGAGATCGTCATTCCGCTGTGGTGCATGCGGACACACCGTCGCCAAATGGGTCGGCCGCTGTCCCGAATGCGGCGAGTGGGGCACGGTCGACGAGGCGGCGACGATCAGCACCCGCCCCAACGGGGTCGGGGGCATCACCCCGAGCAGTCCGGCCAAACCCATCACCGAGGTCGACGCGAACTCCTCGGCTGCGGTCGCAACCGGGATCGGCGAACTCGATCGCGTCCTCGGCCGCGGCGTGGTGCCCGGTTCGGTGATCCTGCTCGCAGGTGAACCCGGCGTCGGCAAGTCGACGCTGCTACTCGAGACCGTCAAGCACTGGGCGCACCGCGGCCAGAAGGCGCTCTATCTCACCGGCGAGGAATCGGCCGGGCAGGTGCGCATGCGGGCCGAGCGCACCGACGCGGTCCACGAGAACGTCTATCTCGCAGCCGAAACCGACCTCGCGACGATCCTCGGACACGTCGATGCTGTGAATCCCTCACTGGTGGTTGTGGACTCGGTGCAGACGGTGGTCGCCACCGGCACCGACGGTGTCACCGGAGGGGTCACCCAGATCCGCGCGGTGACAACGGCATTGGTTTCGATGGCCAAGAACCGTGGCATCGCGGTGGTGCTCGTGGGCCACGTGACCAAGGACGGCGCGGTGGCCGGACCGCGCTCGCTGGAGCATCTCGTCGACGTCGTGCTGTCGTTCGAAGGCGACCGGCATTCGAGCCTCCGGATGGTGCGCGGCATCAAGAATCGCTTCGGCGCCGCCGACGAGGTGGGTTGCTTCGAACAGCGCGACGACGGCATCCATCAGGTCACCGATCCGTCCGGGATCTTTCTCCATCAACGCGACGCAGATGTCACCGGATCGACCGCGATGGTCACGATGGATGGAAAACGCGCCCTCGTCGGCGAGGTCCAGGCGCTGGCCAACAAGTCCACGATGGCCACGCCTCGTCGCGCGGTCTCCGGCCTCGACTCGGCACGCGTCGCGATGGTGCTGGCCGTGTTGCAAAGCCGGCTCGGCGCCCCGCTGGGCGACCACGAGATCTACGCGGCCACCGTCGGCGGGATGAAGGTCACCGAGCCGGCGGCCGATCTCGCCATCGCACTGGCGGTGTCATCGGTGCTGCAGAACACGCCCGTCCCGCACCGGACGGTCGCCATCGGCGAGGTCGGGCTGGCCGGCGAGGTGCGCCGGGTGTCCGCGGTCGCCCGACGAGTCGGCGAAGCCAAGCGGCTCGGCTTTCGCCACGCCATCGTCCCGGCGGGTACCGACGAGAATCTTCCGTCGGGCATCCGGGTGACGCGCGTGAACGATCTCCAGGATGCCGTCCGGGCGGCGTTGACCAGTACCGTTGACGCCCCGTTCTGACCGCCGTCCACGCCGCCGCCCCGCACCGAGCGGCCCATGGATCACCGACGAACGCCGCGCCCTGCGCGCTCAGGACCGACGACGGTCACAGCACCGTCGTCGGGAGCTGCGAGCGGCTTCGAAGGATCGGTAGATCCTCACGGTCGGGACAGTCGGTCCTTGTATTCGTCGGAGAGTCCGCTGTTGGCGACATGATCGGCGAAGTGTGCGCGCGAATCGATGCTGACGAAGATCGCGTGGGCCTGCGCGACGATCTTCTCCGGGTCGCCCAGATGCGCCGTCGAGCGTGTGTAGAGCTTGCGTCGCTGTCGGCCGAGGAGTTCACCACGAAAATGCAGTGTCGAACCGATCGGGATCGGCTCGGCGAAGTCGACCTCGAGGTGCACGGTGACCGCCGACGGCCCGATCAGCAGCGGAACATTGCCCATGACCTCGTCGAATGCGGTGGTCAGCACGCCTCCGTGGATGACTCCGGGGCCGCCTTCCATCCGGGGTTCCGCGGCCATCGTCGCACTGACCGTGAATCCATCGCCGGCGATGATCTTCAGGTGCAACCCCTGCTCGGATTGATCACCGCAGCCGTAGCACATCGGGTGATGCCGGTTGAGCTTCTCGCCCGGCCCGGCAGCCTTGGGGTGACGTTCCACCGGGTCGAGGTCGGTGGGCACCGTAAATCCGCTCTTCACGTCCCGTTACCCTAGTCCGAGTACATATGTGCACGGCGAGGTGGCGGTCCCGCACCGACGACAAGGTCGGCCGGTCGCACGGTACGCCCACCCAGGGCGCTCGGCAGACGGACCGTGGCGTCCGATGAGAAGAGGCGAGATGGTCGACATCGCGAAATCCGAGCTGACGCGGGAAACGCTGGCACGGGTCGCGCCCGGCACGGGCCTGCGAGACGGCCTCGAACGCATCCTGCGTGGCGGCACCGGTGCGCTCATCGTGCTCGGCCACGACTCCGACGTGGAGAAGATCTGCGACGGCGGATTCCACCTCGACGTCGAGTTCGCGCCCACCCGACTCCGCGAGCTCGCGAAAATGGATGGGGCCGTGGTGCTTTCGACCGACGGAAAGCGCATCGTCCGTGCCAACGTGCAGTTGGTGCCGGATCCGTCGATCCCGACCGAGGAGTCCGGCACCCGGCACCGCGCTGCCGAACGCACGGCCATCCAGACCGGACACCCGGTGATCTCGGTGAGCGCATCGATGTCGATCGTCAGCGTCTACGTGCACGGTGCCCGCCGGGTCGTCGAGAGTCCGGATCCGATCCTGTCCCGTGCGAATGTCGCACTGGCCACGCTCGAGCGCTACAAGATGCGTCTCGACGAGGTGATCGCCGGGCTCTCTCGCGCCGAGATCGAGGACTATGTGCTGTTGCGCGACGCCATGTCGACGGCGCAGCGGATGGAGATGGTGCGCCGGGTGTCGGTGGAGATCGAGGAATACGTCCTCGAACTCGGCGTCAACGGCCGGCAGGTCAGCCTGCAGCTCGAGGAACTCATCAGCGACAACGACACCATGCGCGAACTACTCGTCCGCGACTACTACGCCACCCCGGAACCCGCGACCGCCGAGGACGTGCGGCAGACGTTGGAGACCGTCGAGCAACTGTCCGACGTCGACCTGCTCGACCTCACCCTCATCGCCGGGGCCTTCGGCTATCCGACGACGATCGAGGCGCAGGACACCGCGATGAGCCCCCGCGGCTATCGACTGTTGGCACGGATCTCACGACTGCAGTTCGCGCACATCGATCGTCTGGTGCGCAGTTTCGGCACACTTCAGGCACTGCTCGCGACGAGTGCAGCCGATCTGCAGGCCGTCGAGGGCATCGGCAGTATCTGGGCGCGCCACATCCGCGAAGGACTCTCCCGCCTCGCCGAGAGCAGCATCGAACGTTACGAGTAGCAGCCGCCACGTGAGCGGTTCGATCGAAATGCGCCCTGGATAAGCGCCCTCACCGGAGCACTCATCGCGCTGTGGGCGACGACGGCGGTGGGGAGGGCACATTTCCAGGGCGCATTTCGATCGGGGCACATTTCCGTCGGGGCACATTTCGATCAGGGCGCATTTTCGATCGGGGCACATTTCGATCGGGGCACATTTCGATCGGCGACTACGCCCCGTCCCCGCCCTCATCAAGCCGTGGCGGTGCGGACCGATAGGTCGGTGGCGTCGCCGAGAGTCGAATCGGGTTGGCCACCTGTCGAATCGGATCGGCGCGCCGAGGGTCGTCGATCGTGATCACCGGTTCGAGCCCCAACCGCTCCGCCAGCGCGATGGCATCGGCGATGTCGTTGAGCGGCCCGCACGGCACTCGCTTGGCGGTGAGCGCCGTGAACCACGCATCCGCGGTGTCCGCGGCGAGCGCCTCGTTGAGCATCGCCGTCAGCACCTCACGGTGGGCAACACGTGCCCTGTTGGTCGAAAAGCGTTCGTCCGAGGCCAATTCGGGTCGCCCGAGCACGTCGGCGAGGGCCGCGAACTGACGGTCGTTGCCGATGGCGAGAACCAGCGGCCGATCGCTCGCGGCGAACACCTCGTAGGGAGCGATGCTCGGATGCCGGTTGCCCATCGCGTGAGGCACCACTCCCGCCGCCACATAGGCCGACGATTGATTCGCCAGCGCCGAGAGCAGCGACGACAGCAGGTTCACCTCGATCCGCTGCCCCTCACCGGTGCGGTCCCGATGACGTAGGGCGGCCAGGATACCCACGGCCGCATGCAGTCCCGTGATGATGTCGACCATCGCGACACCGACCTTGGTGGGTGTCCGCGGGTCCGGACCGGTGATGCTCATCAGTCCGCCGACCGCCTGGATGAGCAGGTCGTATCCCGGAAGTTGGTTCTGCCCACCGAATCCGGTCACCGAGCAATACACGACGTCGGGGTTGAGATCACGCACCGCGTCGTGGCCGAGTCCGAGCCGGTCCATGGTGCCCGGCAGGAAGTTCTCCACCACGACGTCGGCACGGGCCACCAGTTCACGGGCGGCATCGAGTCCGGTGTCGTCGGTGAGATCGTAAGCCACCGAACGCTTGTTGCGGTTGACCGAGAGGAAGTACGACGACTCGTCCCCCACCCACGGCGGGCCCCAACTACGGGTGTCGTCGCCGACTTCGGGCCGCTCGACCTTGACCACCTCGGCGCCCAGGTCGGCGAGCAGCATCGTCGCGTACGGTCCGGCGAGGACCCGGCCGAAGTCTGCGATGACCAGCCCGTCCAACGCGCCGGTACGGAAGGTCACCGGAACGCGGCCTCGCCGGTCAACGCCTTGCCGATGGTCAGCTGGTGCACTTCGGAGGTGCCCTCGTAGGTGAGTACCGATTCGAGGTTGTTGGCGTGCCGGATCACCGGGTATTCGAGGGTGATCCCGTTGGCGCCCAGGATGGTTCGGCACTCGCGCGCGATCGCGATGGCCTCACGCACGTTGTTGAGCTTGCCCGTGCTGACCTGCTCCGGGGTGATCTCCCCACGGTCCTTGATACGGCCGAGATGATAGGCCAGCAGGTGCGCCTTGCCGACCTCGAGGGCCATGTCGGCGATCTTGGCCTGGGTCAACTGATACCCGGCCAGCGGCTTGTCGAAGACCTCCCGGGTCTGCGCATAGTCGACGGCCACCTCGAGGCAATCCCGGGCGGCGCCGACCGCACCGAAGACGATGCCGAACCGCGCCTCGCCCAACGCCGTCAGCGGGCCCCGCAGACCGCGCGCCTCGGGCAGCATCGCCGACGCCGGCAGACGCACGCCCTCGAGCACCAGTTCGGAGGTCACCGACGCACGCAACGAGATCTTCTTCTTGATCTCCGGCGCCGAGAATCCCGGGGTATCGGTCGGCACGACGAAACCGCGGATCCCCTTGGCGCCCTCCTCGAGGTCGGTCTGCGCCCAGACCACCGCGACGTCGGCGATGGAGCCGTTTGTGATCCACATCTTGGTGCCGTTGAGCACCCAGTCGTCGCCGTCGCGTTTGGCGTGGGTGCGCATACCCGCCGGGTTCGACCCGAAATCGGGTTCGGTCAGGCCGAAGCAACCGATGGCCTCGCCGGCCGCCATCCGCGGCAACCACTCGAGCTTCTGTTCCTCACTGCCCCAGTGATGGATGGAGAACATCGCCAACGATCCCTGCACCGAGACCAGGCTGCGGACACCCGAATCCACGGCCTCGAGTTCGAGGCAGGCGAGCCCGTACGCGGTGGCACTGGTCCCGGGGCAACCGTATCCCTCCAGGTGCATGCCGAGGGCACCGAGCGAGCCGAGTTCCTTGGCCAACTCACGCGCCGGCAGTTCGGCATTCTCGAACCAGTCACCGATGTGGGGCCGCAGTCGCTCGGCACCGAACTTGCGCACGGTGTCGCGAATCGCGATCTCCTCGGGATCGAGAAGTGCGTCGAGCGCGAAGAGTTGGGTCAGGGTCTGGGCGTCAGCCATCGGTTCCTCCGGTGTAAGAACGTTTGCGAGAACGTTTGCATCCACTAAGCTAGGCACAACCGGCGCAGTTCGTCAACAGCGGGAGCACCAATGCACCCGCGGACGCGAGGAAAGGTAGGTCCCGTAGATGTCAGGTGGGCATCGGGCTCCGACCCTCAGGGAGATCGCCGAACGTGCCGGGGTCCACGTCTCCACCGCGTCACGGGTCCTGCGACAGCCCGAACCAGCCGACGGGTGGTCGGCATCGGCGCAGCGGGTCCGCGAGGTCGCACGCGAGCTCGGCTACCACCCGAATCTGTGGGCGGCGAGTCTGCGGACCCGCAAGACCACCACACTCGGGGTGGTGATGACCCGACTCACCGACGGTGTGGTCGCGACGACCTATCAGGGCATCGAGGAAGCCGCCACGCGCGCAGGCTATTCGGTCCTGCTGTCGAGTCCCCCCGACGACCCCGATGCACAGCGGCGGGCCATCGAACTCGTCGTCGGCCGTCAGGTGGACGGTCTGCTGCTCGGTGGTCTGCACGCTCCCGGTCACGCGTTCATCGAATCGCTGTCGATCGGAGACGTGCCGCTGCTCACGGTGACCCGGCACGGCGACGCCGATCTGCCGTTCGTCGGCGGCGATGATCGACACGGCGGCCGCCTCGCGGCTCGCCATCTGCTCGACCGGGGATTCGACGATCTCGCCGTCATCGCCGGGCCCGCCCATGCGACGACGGCCCGTGACCGACTCACGGGGTTCTGTGCGGAATTGGCCGATGCCGGAGTCAATCTGCCGTCCGAACGTATTGTCACGTCGACCTTCGAGGTCGCGGGCGGGATCGAGGCGGGCCACCGCCTCCTCGGTGACGGCCACCGACCACGCGCGATCTTCACCGTCTCGGACACCATCGCGGTCGGCGTGCTCGGCGTGGCCCGCGATCTCGGTCTTCGTGTGCCCGACGATCTGGCCCTGGTCGGCTACAACGACATTCCCATCGTCGCGCAGCTACCGGTACCGCTCACCACGGTCCGTTCACCTGCCCACCAGATCGGCGAGACCGCGACACGTCGACTCCTGGACCTTGTCGAGGGACGCGAGGTGGAGACCGCGCGGCTACCGGTGGAATTGATACCGCGGGCCACCGCATAGGGCGGGACGGCGATCCGGCCACCTGGAGTCCAGGCCACGTCATACATCGCCTGCGGCCCACTCACGGCCGATCGATGCAGCGACGGGTCAGGGCTGCGCCGGAGCGACGACGTTGAAGGTGATCGGCGCGGACTCCTTCTCGCCGATCTTGCCGATGGCCTGGTACGCGCCCACCGGAACCGCGACGCGCGGCTTGTCGCAGCCGGGGTTGCTGGTGGTACCCGACCACGTGATGGTGTCGCGAACCTGCTGCGAGGGCTTGAGGGTCACGTTGTTCACCGTCTGCAACGGCGAGCAGTCGCGGGCGGTCCACAGGGTGCGTGTGCCGTCGAGCGTGCGGACCACGACGTTCTGCGCGGACTTGCCGACGTCACGCGTGCACTCGGTGAGGCCCGCATTGGTGGTCACGATGGTGAACACCGGCTGATCGCCCGTCGAGTAGGTCGGCTTGTCGGTGTAGAGAACCACCGAGATGTTCGAGTCCGGGCACAGGCCGGACGCCGGCACCGGCCCGGGGGCCGCCCCCGCCGCGCTCGGGGCGACGGGTGTGCCACCGGGCGCCGCAGATCCGCCGGGCACCGACGATGCCGCCGCTCCCGACTCCCCTGGTGCCGCCACGGCACCACCTCCGCCATAGCCGCCGCCGGAGGCATCTGCGGATTCGCTGGACGAGGGCTCCGACGACTCGGTCGGCGTGGACGGGGTCGTGGAACTCACCGACGACCCGGCCGCGGTCGGAGCGGGCTTGCCGTCGTCACCGCCGGTCGCCCAGATGATCAAACCGATGATCAGCCCGACCACGACGACCAGACCACCGATCGCGACGACTCGTCGTCGCCAGTAGATCTCGGGTGGTAACGGGGCCTGCGGATCGATCACGGGGCCCACGCTATCGGCCGGGACACAGCCACGGTCCGACGTCGCTCGGCGTGTCGCACAAACAGGCCCTGACCGGCCAAAAGTCTAAAGTTCGGGTTCAGCCCGAGAGTGCCCCGCCGGCCGCGTGCTCAGGCAGACTTGGCGCTCTGCTCCACCGGAACGTTCGGCGTGTCCCCGACCTCACCGTAGACGCCGCGCAACTGCACCCGCCCCTCGCTGAGCTTGTAGGTGAGTCCGACGATGGCGAGCTTGCCGGTCGCGACGCGATCGGCGATGACACGGCTGCGCTGCATCAGGAGACGACCGGTCTCGACGACGTGGCGGGCCTCGAACTCGTCGACCCGGGTGAGCCCCTCGCTGCGTCCGGCCAGGATGCTGGGCGACACCTTCTCGACGACATCGCGGATGTACCCACCCGGGATCTGCAGGTCGTCGAGCGCGTCGAGCGTGGCCTTGACCGCCCCGCAACTGTCGTGCCCGAGGATCGCGATCAGCGGCACCTGCAGGACCTCGACCGCGTACTCCAGGGACCCGAGGACTGCAGAATCGATGACCTGGCCCGCGGTGCGGACCACGAACATGTCCCCCAGCCCTTGGTCGAAGATGATCTCCGCGGCCAGTCGGGAATCGGAACATCCGAACAACACCACGTGCGGGTCCTGTCCGGACGCGAGCCGCGCCCGGTCCTCGATACCCTGACTGGGATGTTGAGAATCACCCGCGACGAAACGATCGTTACCCTCGCGCAGAACCTTCCACGCAGCCTCCGGCGTCACTGTGCTCATGTCGACTAGTGTGCCATCGGCCGAGCTGCTCGGCTGGTTCGACCTTCACGAACGCGATCTGCCCTGGCGTGAGCCGGGATTGTCGGGCTGGCAGATCCTCATCAGCGAGATCATGCTGCAGCAGACGCCGGTCTCGCGGGTGATCGGACCGTGGCGGGAATGGGTGGACCGCTGGCCGGTGCCGTCGGCGATGGCCGCGGCGTCGCCGGGCGAGGTGTTGCGCGCCTGGGGCAAGCTCGGTTACCCACGCCGCGCCATGCGCCTGCACCAATGTGCGGGTGTGCTCGCCGCCGAGCACAACGATCGGGTCCCTGACGACGTCGCGACGATGCTCACCCTGCCCGGCATCGGCGATTACACCGCCCGCGCGGTGGCGTGTTTCGCGTACGGACAGTCGGTTCCGGTGGTGGACACCAACGTTCGTCGGGTCATCGCTCGCGCGGTGCATGGACGCGAACAGCCCGGCAACCCGTCACGCACCGATCTCGACGACGCATCGGCGCTGCTCCCCCGCAACCCCGACGACACTGTCGCCGCGTCGGCCCCACGATTCTCCGCAGCGCTGATGGAGCTCGGCGCGCTCGTCTGCACGGCGCGTAAACCCGACTGCGACGCATGCCCACTCACCGAGTGCACGTGGGTGCGACTCGGACGTCCCGCGCACAGCGGACCGCCACGCAAGGTGCAGAAGTTCGCCGGCACCGACCGGCAGGTGCGGGGCCTGCTCCTCGATGTCCTGCGCGGCACCGACAAACCTGTCCTACGCGACCGTCTCGACCTGGCGTGGACCACCGACACCGCGCAACGTGACCGCGCATTGGACTCACTGCTCGTCGACGGGTTGGTCGAGATCACCGCCGACGGTCGGTATTGCCTTGCCGGCGAGGCGGATTGACAGACCTTCAGCCCCGACTCACGCCGGCAATCCGCACAGGAACGCCTCGACGGCCCCACGGTACTCGTCCGGCGCATCGTCGTGGACCAGGTGACCCGCGCCGGCAACCCGTAGGTGAGCGGCGAAATCATTGAGCGAGCACATCTTTCGCATCTGATCAGGTGGGGTGACGGTGTGCTCGGCCTCTATCAACAGCGTCGGCACCCGCACCGACGACCACTGCGTCCAGAAATCCCTGCCACCCCACTCCTCGGCGATGTCGGCCCAGACCTGCAGACTGCCGTGCAGACGTCCGTCGTCGAACGCCTCGAAGAAGTACCGGCCCGCGACGTCGCCGAACATCGCTCGTGCGTCGTCGATGGACGCGAAGCGTTCGGGCCAGCTCTCGAACCACGGCGTCCAGTCGCCTGTCGTGCGTCCCCGGAAGTCCGGGGCCATGTCCTCGATCACCAACGCCGACACCATCTCCGGATAAGCGGCCGCGGTGCACCAGGCGTGCTGGCCGCCCATCGAGTGGCCGATCAGCACGGCAGGTCCCTGATCGATCCACACCAGGATCTCCGCGAGGTCGGTGACGAAACGTTCGGTTGCCAGCTCACTCGCGGAGGTGGGCACGGGCACATCCGCGCCCGTGTGGAACGCCGCATCGAAGGTGAAAACCCGACCGTGGCGGCGCAGCCAGGGGATCTGGCGACGCCAGGTCCGGCCGCGGCCCATCAGTCCGTGCAACAGGACGATCGGACCGACCCCACGCAGCGGTGCGCCGTCGGCGTCCACCGGGCCGCCGTGATCGATGAGACCGGTATCTGCGTGAACCTCGGGGAGAGCCGTCACGGACTCCAGGGTATGGCAGCGATGTCTCCTAGTGGCGTGTCAATGATCCGCACAAGCGACGCGGGGCGACGCGTCCGACCAGTAGGCTGACCGCATGGCAGTTGTGAAGATCAATGCGATCTCGGTACCCGAGGGTGCCGGACCCGAACTCGAGAAGCGTTTCGCCAACCGGGCCCATTCGGTCGACGGCTCCCAGGGATTCCTCGGATTCCAGTTGCTGCGACCGGTCAAGGGCGACGATCGGTATTTCGTGGTGACCCAGTGGGAATCGGAGGAGGACTTCCAGGCGTGGGCTTCCGGTCCGGCCCGGGAAGCGCATTCGGGTGAGCGCGCCAAGCCGGTGGCCACCGGCGCCGATCTCCTGGAGTTCGAGGTCGTCCTCGACGCCAAACCCACCGCCTGACTCCGTCGATGAACACCGCCGACAGCGGGGCGGGTGTGTCGGTCACGCCGATGTTCCCACTGGGCACCGCCCTGCTGCCCGGCGAAGTGTTGCCGCTGCGGATCTTCGAGCCCCGCTACCGACAGATGCTCGGCGACGTTCTCGACGCCGACCGCGGATTCGGCATCGTGCTGATCGCCCGCGGGCACGAGGTCGGCGGCGGTGACGTCCGCACCGACATCGGCACCTTCGCGCAGATCGACGAAGTCGAGCGCGCGCCCGACGGCCGTGCCGCGCTCATGTGCACCGGCAGCGAACGATTTCGAGTGGTCGAGTGGCTGCCCGACGATCCGTATCCACGCGCCGTGGTCGAGACGCTGCCCGAACCGGCGGGCGAGGCCGCCGACGACGTGCGTCTCACCGAACTGCGAGACGCGTTGACCTCGTTCGTCGACGAGGTCGCCACCCGACGACCGGCCGCGATCGCCGACGGACTCCCCGTCTTCGACACCACCGACCTCTTCGCTCACGGCGTGTTCGGATGGGCCACCCGGTTGCCCATCGGTGCCGCCGACCGCCAGAAACTCCTCGAGTGCACAACCGTCGCCGCGCAGGTCGGAGTGCTGCACGAGGTCGTCGCGGGCCTGTCGGACATGATCCGTTTCGGACTCTGACTCACCGCGTCCACCGAAGTCCGATGCTCTGGCCTCGGCGCGTCTCGGATTCGGCGGGCGCCGGCTCCGATGCGGCGGATGCCCTGTTTTCCGTCGTCTGTGCAGTCATTTTCGGCACCCGGTCGCCGGGGACCCCTGGCCCACAATTAGAACGTGTTCTAGTATCGGGTGTGGAGTAGTTCACACCACCACCCAGGAGCACAATTCATGACCGAGACCGTCGAGTCCCGCCCGGCAGCCGCCCTCGTCGGCGCCGGCGACCAACCGCAGTTGTTCATCGGTGGCACGTGGGTCGATCCCCATTCCAGCGAGACCCTCGAGGTCTTCTCGCCGGCCACCGGCGAACGGGTCGGATCGGTCCCGCTGGCCGACGAGGTGGACGTCGACACCGCGGTGAAGACCGCCCGCGCCGCGTTCGAGTCCGGCGTCTGGCGCGACAAGACGCCCGCCGAGCGCGCCGCGGTGCTGAACCGCGCAGCCGACCTGATCAACGAGCGGACCGCAGACATCACCAACCTCGTGTCCGCGGAGATGGGCGCCACCCCCACCGATGTGGCCACCCTGCAACAACTCCCGGCCACCGGCGTCCTGCAGGGCTACGCCGCGGCGGCGACCGACTTCCCGTGGGAAGAGCGTCGCACCGGCCTGTTCGGTGAGACCCTGGTGACCCGTGAGGCGGTCGGCGTCGTCGGCGCGATCATCGCATGGAACGTCCCGTTGTTCTTGCTGTGCAACAAGTTCGGCCCCGCACTCGCCGCCGGTTGCTCGATCGTGCTGAAGCCGGCACCGGAAACCCCGCTCAACGCCAACCTGCTCGCACAGATCTTCGTCGACGCGGGCGTGCCCGAGGGCGTCATCTCCGTCGTGCCGGGCGGAGTCGAGGCAGGCAAGACGCTCGTCGACCACCCCGACGTCGACAAGATCACCTTCACCGGCTCGACCGTCGCCGGCCGCGCGATCGCCGCCCGCTGCGGCGAGACCCTCAAGCGCTGCTCACTCGAACTGGGTGGCAAGTCCGCTGCCATCGTCCTCGACGACGTCGACCTGGCCGCGAACATCCACATGCTGGTGTTCTCGGCCGGACTGATCAACGCCGGTCAGGCGTGCGTCGCGCAGACCCGCGTCCTGGTGCCCAAGTCGCGTCACGACGAGATCGTCGAGGCGATCGTCGAGACCGCGAAGTCGTTCACCCCGGGTCTGCCCACCGCCGAGGGAACCACGCTCGGACCGATCATCACCGCCAAGCAGCGCGAGAAGGTCGAGGGCTACGTCGCCAAGGGCAAGGAAGAGGGCGCGACCGCCGCACTCGAGGGCACGCGGCCCGACGGGCTGGAGAACGGGTTCTACGTGACGCCCACGGTCTTCACCGGCGTCACCAACGACATGACCATCGCGCGCGAAGAAATCTTCGGCCCGGTCATCAGCGTCATCGCCTATGACACCGTCGACGAGGCCGTCAAGATCGCCAACGACTCCGATTACGGTCTGGCAGGGTCGATCTGGACGTCCGACGTCGAACGGGGCATCGAGATCGCCAAGCAGATCCGCACCGGAACGCTCGGGATCAACTGGTATGCCATCGATCCCGCGTCGCCGTTCGGCGGGTACAAGAACTCCGGCATCGGTCGCGAAAACGGCCGTGAGGGTCTGGAGTCCTACCTCGAGCACAAGTCCATCCTCATGCCGATGGGGTACACCTCGGAGTCCTGAGGTCGAAAAACCTGCTCTCTCACAGGAGTCCGGGGCCGGTCACCGCGAGGTGACCGGCCCCGGCGCTGTTGTGGGATCGAGTGCGGGACAACACCGACAGACAGGCAAGCCCCACGCCTTGGCGTGGGGCTTGCCTGTCTCGGATGGTCAGCCTGTGGGTTTCGGCGCACCGGAGCTGGGCGCGGGCAGCGGGATCGCCCCTGGCGGCGGGGTGTCGGTCTGCTGGATGCGGCTGCGGAACGAATCGTCGGTGATCACATCGATCCCGTTGATGAGCCAGTCGCCATCCTGTTTGACCATCGTGAACGTGAGACGGCTGGGATCGAGGCTCACCAGGTCCTTGCCGCCCCGGGTGACCGACTGGTTCATGAAGATCAGCACCGTCGAAGAGTCCCGGGTGTTGGTGACGACACCTGCATCCTGGATGGTCACGTCAGAGACGACCTGCTGTTTACGGACCTCGTCGACCAGATTGTTCTTGGTCACGAGATCGTCGTAGGTTGGCTTGGCCCCTCCGGTGAGCACCTTCTTCGACTGTGCCACATGCTCTTCGACGTTCTGCGGGTTGTATCCGAACATCGTCTGCGCGTACTGCTTGGCGGCGTCGAGCGACGAGTCGCGGGCCTGCTCGGTGCCGTGCACATCCCAATAGCGGTAGCCGAGAAATCCGGCGGCGACGGCCGAAGCCACCAGCAGGACACCGAGGATCGCTGCCACCAATCTGCTTGCGGTCAGCTTCATCAGGTCACCCACTCGAAATCGGTCATCTTCAGGTCGTCGTTGATGCGGGTGATCTGAACGCGCCACCGGAAGGTCTGCACGATCATCTCTTCCTTCGGGTTCTCCGGCTTCATCTGCCACCCGTAGACGAGGATCACCGTGCCTTCGTCATCGGTCGCGTGGGTCACCGCGTCGGAGAGGACAGTCGATTTGGTATCCAGCTTCTGGTCGCGGACCAGACTGGTCGCCTGCTTCATCGAGTTCTGCATCTGCTGATGCGCGCGACCACTCGTCTTGTCCTCCAACGTCTTCATCGCGTCGTCGACGTTGTCGGCGTTGAGGGTGGTGAGGTCGACGACCATCTGGCGGGCGAACGTCGAATACTGCGCGCGCAGATCCTGTTTGTGCTCGTCGCGGCCGATCCCGATCGCGAACACCGCGGTCGCCACGAGACAGGCGATGATGACGATCGAGCAGGCGGCGATCGCCGCGAACTTCTTCGCACCGCCGCGCCGAGCGCCCCGGTAACGAACCTTGCCCTCGCCCGTGGCCGCAGCGGCCGCCGACGATCCGCTCTCGCGCCGACGACGCCGTTCCCGATAGGTCAGGCCTCGCTCGAGGTCTTCGGGATCCGGCGCGACCGAGTTGTCGGAGTCGGCGGTGTCCGAAACCGCTGGGTCCGAAACCGCTGCGTCCGAAACCGCTGCGTCCGAAACCGCGGTGCCGGAACCTCCGTCGACATCAGCGACCACATCACCGGACGACGTGCCCGCTGCCGAGACCCACTCGTCGGACGAGCCCTCGGCGGCCTCGGTGTCCGCTGCGCTCGAACCTTCTGCGCCCAAACCTTCTGCGCCCGAACCTTCTGCGCCCGAACCTTCTGCGCCCGAACCTTCAGCGCCCGATTTGGTGACGTCACCGGTCGGCGACTCGGTCGCCGCGCTATCGGTCGCCGCGCTATCGGTCGCTGCGCTCTCGGTTGCCGTCTTGTCCCCGACCGTGCCCTCGGTGTCGGCGGTGTCGGATTCGACGGACTGTGCCGACGTCGCCTTGCGGCGGCCGAACCGGCGCATCGGGGCCGATCGGACGGGTCCGTCTCCTGGGCTCCGCTCACTCATCCGTGCACGGTTCGGCTGATCATGCTCTGCCATGTGCTTTTCTGTCCTTGCGAATTCTGTCCGGTACCGGCGTTGTATGTCTTGCCGTCCGGACCGATGAAGTCTCCCGACTTCGGATCGTACGTGGTGCCGTAGACGGCCGGTCCGGCCTCATGGTTGGACGGCGTTCCCTGAGTGACGTACCCAGCGGGTTCGTTGGGCAGCTTGATCCCGGGCAGACCGTTGGGAAACGCGTCGTTCGAGCCGGGCACCGACTTGTAGCCGGTGCGACATTCCTCGGGTGTCGGCGCCCGCCGACCCGGGAACTCCACGCAGGGGTAGTTGCGTGCACCGCGGACCGCGACCTGCGCGTTCTGCGGCACCCGGCACAGCATGCCGGGAGGGAGTTCGCGTGCCGTCTGCGCGGACGCGTTTCGCCATTGCGACCGCGGCAGGAAGCCGACGGTGCACGGTGGCGGATCCTGGAATCCGAGCGAGAACATCACGCTGGGCCCGTACTCCGGGTCGCCCACGTTGAGGGCGGTGAGCAGGGCGTTGATCAGGCGCGGGTAGATCACCAGCACCTGCTTGAGATTGGGCAAATAGACGGCCAACGTCTTCGACGCCACACCGAGATTCGACAGCAGCATCGGCAGGGTCTCGTCCATCGACGAGAACAGGTCCTGCGCCTGCGACGCCGTCGACGGCCCCTTCTGCAGGATGTCGGTGATCTCCGGGTTGTTGGCCCGCAGCTGATCGGTCACCTTGGTGACGTCCGACGTCCACGAACGGATCGCGTCCGCGGTGTTCGACTGGGTGGCCAGCAACGGTCCGGCCTGCCGGACCAGATCGATGGTCACATCGGAGTTCTTGTCCGCGTCGTCGACGAGCAGCATCATCGAATCCAACAGTCGGCGCAGATCCTCGGCCGTGCCGTTGAACGCGGTGAACGCCTCGTCCATCAGCGACCGGAGTTTCGTGTCGCCGACCTTGTCGAGCAGTTGGTTGGCCTGGTCGAGCATCGAGGAGATCTCCACCGGGACGTCGTCGCTGCTCACCACCGAACCGTCGTACAGGTCACCGCTGGGCCCATCCGGCTGCGGGGTGAACTCCACGTACTGCTCGCCCACGGCGGACACGCTGCGGACCGCGGCCGCCGACGATGCCGGGATCTTGCTGGAACTGTCGATGGACAGGGTCGCCTGGACACCGGATTCGGTGAGGTGCACCGAATCCACCTTGCCCACGTTCACGCCGCGGAAACTGACGTTCGCGTTCTCGTACAGCCCACCTGAGCTGGGCAGATTCAAATTGACCTGATACCGCCCGATGCCCGCCATGGCAGGCAGCCGGATGTAGAAGATGGCCATCGCGACCATCGCCACCACGGTGACGATCGCGAAGATCGTCAGCTGAATCCGGACGAAGCGGGTGATCTTCATCGGTGACCACCCCCTGGCAGCAGATCTTGGATCTTCGGCAGCACATCGGTCGCCGGCACCGGGTTCTTGCTGTCCGGCCGCTTCTCACCGCCGGGCTTCAACGGCGCTGTGAACGGGTTCATGCCCTGCTTGGCCGCACCCGCGGGCTTACCCGCGACCCCCTCCGGGCCGACCACGCTGACCGACCGGAAGATGCTGCTGTTGAGTTTCTCGAAGGTCAGGTCCAACACGAGGTCGGAGTTGACGTAGTCACCCTTGACGATCTGCGGGATGGTCTCCTCGAGGAACGGGAAGGTCAGCAGGATCTTCAGCGACGCGGGCAGCGAGGGCCCTGCCGCCGCGAGCTGCGCCAGCGCGGGCTTCAGATTCGCGACGATGGTCTTGATGTCCTGGCTGTTGGCGTCGAGCACGTCGTTGGCGGTCACCGACAGCTTGCGCAACGAGTTGAGCGCCGTCACGAACTGCTCGCGCTGATCGTTGAGCAGACCGAGGATCTTGGGACCGTCGGCAAGCGCTTTCTCGATCGTGGCCGACTGCTGGTTGACCGTCCCGGTGAGTCGATCGAGCCCCTGCATCGCGGCGACGATGTTCGATGTCTGACCGTCGAGGTCGGCGACGAGGGTGTTGAGCCGTGGCACCAACTTGGTGATGGTGTCCTGGCGCCCGTCGAAGATCTGATTCATCTCGTGCACGATGTCGCCGAACTGCGACAGGCCGCCTCCGTTGAGCACCACCGACAACGAGCTCAGCACCTGCTCGGTGGTCGGGTAGGAACATCCCGGCACCATCTGAGCCGAGTTGATGTCGGCCACCGGCGCCGCCGTCGGACGGTCGATGTTGTTCTGCTGCGGGCATTTCGGCAGTGGGATCTGGTCGCCCGCGGCGAGGTATCCGTCGGACTTCTCCGGCTGCACGATCTCCAGATGTGTGGAGCCGAGCACACTGGTCATGCCGACCATGACGTGAGAACCCTTGCGCACCTTGGTCCCTGCGTCGAGACGGATCGGCACCTCGGCGTTCCAGTTCTGCACCTGGATCTGACCGACGCTGCCGACCGTGACGTCGTCGATCATCACCGGAGCGTTCGGGACGAGCCCGGCTGCCGACGGTATGACCGCACTGATCTCGTAGGAACCGTTGTCGGTGCCCTGGGCACCGGGTACCGGCATGCTGTTGAGGGTCGGGATCCCACACGCCGCGGCCACGGCGACGATCACGACCAGTACGAAGGCCGCGCGTAGTCTCCGCATCATCCTTCACCACCCCATGGGACGAGCAGGTCGCCGAGGCCACCGCCGCCGTTGTCACGACGCGTCTGGGCGTCCTGCGCACGCACCCCCGCCTGTGCTCGCGCCTTGACGCTCTGATCCTGGTAGGTCACCTGGCCGGGCGCCGCGTTGGCTCCCGTCACCGGATTGGCCAGGAACGGCGGGTATGCGACGGCGATGGACGACAGCATCGGCCCGAGCACGTCGACGCACTTCGCGACATCCACATGGCTCTGACCGGGGCGATTGTTGGCTTCCATGGTCCCGCACAGCAGCGTGATCAGATTGTTGCCCATGCCCAGGCCGAAGACACCGGAGAGCGAACCGGTCAACGGGTTGTAGATGTTGTAGAAGTTCGCCAGCTGGTTCGGCGCCGAATGCAGGACCCCGCGGACCTTGTCGTCCTTCTCCGCCAAGATGCGGGTGGTGTCCTGCAGGTGACTCACCGACGACACCAGCGCGTCCTTGTTCTGTCCGATGAACCCTTGGATGTCGCCCATCGCAGAGTCCAGGTTGTGCAACGCGTCGTCGAGGGCATTCGAGTTGTCGGCGAGCACGTCACTCACCGAAGCGATGCGTCCGTTGAACTGGACGAGCTGCTCGTGGCTGGTCTGCAGTGCGTCGGTGAGCTTCTGCAGACTGCGGATCGTGGCGAACAGGTCACCGCGGCCTGCCGAGAGCGTGCCCATCACGTCGGACAGCTCGGTGATCGACTGATGGATCGCCTCACCGTTGCCGCCGAGGTTCTTGTCGAAGACATCGATGGCCCGGGCGGCCGACCCCTCCTTGGCGCCTTCCGGACCGACGGCCTTCGTCAGCTGGGTCAGCTGCTTCTTGACGTCGTCCCACTCCATCGGTACGGCGGTGCGTTCCATCGGGATCGCATTGCCGTCCTCGAGCTGGGGGCCGCCGGCGTAGACCGGGGTGAGCTGGATGAACCGGCCCGACACCAGGCTCTGCGCCACCACGACGGCTTTCGCGTCGGCCGGGATCGGGGTGTCCTTGTCGACGGTCAGCTCGACCTTGACATCGCCCTCGCGCGGGGCGATCGACGACACGTGTCCCACGTCGACGCCGAGCACCCGGACCGGGTCACCGTTGTAGAGACCGGTGACCGACGGGAAGTATGCGGTGATCGTCTTCTCGGTCGCCGCGCGGAATCCGTAGTAACCGCCCGTGACCGCCAGAGCCACCAGCACCACGATCGCGATGATCGTCCAAAATCGCATGCCAAGTCTCATGTCAGCCCCCTGACCTGGGTGTCTTTGCCGACGGCCCGGTGCGCTTGGCCTCGCTCCACGCCTGCGGCAGGAGCGGGAACCCGCTGTAGTTGAACGCCTTCCATGCCTCTGGGTACTTCTGCTGCAGCAGCTTCATGAAGGTCGCGGTGTAGTCACCGAACGTACTGACGCCCACCAGTGAGTCGAAGTTGGGACCGTTGGCGACCGCTTCACCGAGCGCGTTGGCGAACGGACCGAGGCGATCGATCGTCTCCTTCAGACTCTTCTCGTTGTCGGTGAGGATCTCCGTCACCCGATCGAGCTTGTTCAGAACGGGTTTCAGCTGTTCGTTGTTGTCCTTGATGAATCCGGAGATCTGGGTGGAGACATCGCGGGTGCCGGTGATGAGTTCCGAGATCGCCGACTGCCGGAACTGCAGTTCGCCGAGCAGCGAGTTGGCATCGACGAGGAGCTTGTTGATCTGCTGGTTGCGATCACCGAGGATCTTGGTGACGTCGTTGGCCTTCGCCAACAGCTCGCGCAACGCGTTGTCACGGTCGGCGACCGACTTCGACAGTCGCGCAACACCGTTCACCGCACCCCTGACTTGATCCGGGGTGTCGGAGAACGTCGCCGACAACGTGTCGAGGGCCTCGTTCAGCTGGCCGGTGTCGGTTTTCGACAGCGTCGACGTCGCGTCGTCGAGGGCGTCGGTCAGCGAGTAGGGCGCCACCGTGTTCTCGTTGGCGATCTCGTCTCCCGGCGCGATCCGGCCCGGACCACGCGGCACGATCGTGAGGTTGCGTCGGCCCAGCACAGTCTCGGTCTTGATCGCGGCCTGGGAGTCGACACCCATGGCGATCTGATCCTTCATCCGGAACTTGACCGCAGCCTTGGTGCCGCGATCGGTGGGCGCGAGGGAGATGCCCTCCACCGTGCCGACGTCCACGCCGGACACCGTCACGATGTCGCCCTTGACCAGACCGCCCGCGTCGTCGAAGTAGACGGTGTAGGTGCTGATCGGAGAGATGTAGGGCAGCTTGTCCATCTGCATGGCCACCACGACCACCATGGCCAGGATGACCACACCGATCACACCCAGCTCGGAGCGGCTGCGTCCGGTGCGCTTCTCCTCGCGCGCGGCATCGGCCTCGTCGGAGTCACTGCGTCGGACCGAGAACAGGCCGCTGAACGGTTTCGTCATTGCGCCGAACACCGCCCGCCTGCCTTGGTGGTGTCTCCGAGCACGTCGTTGGACGTGAAGAAGTACTCCTTGCCGCCGGGGCCCGTGAGTAGCAGGCGGATCCGGCAGAAGTAGATCTGCAGCCACGATCCGTAACTACCGAGGTTCGACAGCTTCTTGTAGTCGGTGGGCAGCCGCGGCAGCAGTGACCGCAGGTACGGTTCGGCGTTCAACAGTTCCTGTGAGGCGCTGCCGGTGTTGGCCACCATCTGCTTCATGTCCGGCCGGGTCGTCTGCAGCAGGTCTGCCAGACCCGTGGTCGTCTTCGACGTCTCGGTCAGCGCGTTACCGATGGTGCCGCGCTGCGCCGACAGGCCACTGACGAGTTTCTGTAGTTGGTCCACGCTGGTGTCGAGTCCCTTGCGGTCGCCCTCGAGGGTGCCCAAGGTGGTGTTGAGATTGTCGATCACGCTGCCGATCAATTGGTCGCGGTCGGCGAGGGCGCTGGTGAACGACGCCGTGTCGCCGAGGAGTTTGTTCAATGCCGGGCCCTGCCCCTGGAAGACCGCCACCAACGACGCGGACAGATCGTTCACCTCGTCGGCGTTCAGCGTGCGGAACAGCGGCTTGAATCCGCCGAGCAGCTTGTCCAGGTCGAGCGCGGGTTCGGTCTGGTCGATGGGGATCTCGCCGCCTGCCGGCAGGAACTCGTCGGCCGAGCCTGCGCCCTGCTGCAGTTCCAGGTACCGATCGCCGGTCAGGTTCTCGTAGCGGATCAACGCGTGTACCGACTTCGGCAGCCGGTACTTGTCGTCCACGGAGAACTTGACCTCGGCCTCGTTGTCCTGGTTGAGCGACACGTTGCCGACGCTGCCGACCTCGACGCCTGCGATCTTGACCTTGCTGCCACCCTTGATCGCCGACGCGCTGCTGAACAGCGCCCGGTAGTCGTCGGAGCTGCCGGAGCGGTAGTTGCTGAACACGATGACCAGGCCGGCGAAGACCAGCACCATGACCACGGCGAAGGCGCCGAGTTTGATCAGTGTCGCGCGGAATGCGCGTGCGCGGTTATCCACGTGGCGGCTCCCCGAACAAAAGTTGGAACAGCTTCTCGCGGTTGGCCTTCGGCTGCTGCCGCGGCTGGTACGGAACCTGCGCGTTGTCGGTCACATAGAACTTCGAGTGTTCCTTGCTCGTCGGATCGCTGAGACCGCCCGCACAGGTGGGTGGTCCTTCGGCGCCCACTCGCGGCAGACTCTGCGGATACCGGTAGGGCTCCTTACCCGGCAGCAGACCCGCGTACAGCAGCAGCGTCCCGTTCTTGCCACCCATGTACGGCTTGGCGATGTCGGCGGCCTTCGCACTGGTGGTGAGGAAGCACTTGATGCCGGGCGACTGGTAACCGATCAACCGGGAGACCGGATCGAGATTCGACAACGTCGAGATGAGGTTCTTCTTCGACGGCGCGATGACGCCGTTGATGGTGTCGGCCATCCCGGTCGCGTTGATCAGCAAGGCGTCCAGGTTCGCCGAGTTGTCCACCAACGTGTCACCGATATGGGTGAAGTTGTCGATGGTGCGCATCAGGTCCGGTGCCGAATCGGCGTACACGTCGGTGGTGGTGACGAGTTCGCTCAGCATCCGATTGAGTTCGGGCAGATGCTTGTTGGTCTTGCCGAGCAACCGGGAGAGTTGGTCGATCGACTTGCCGATGTTGTCCCCGTTGCCCGACAACGCGGTGTCGATCGCACCGACCGTCGCGTTGAGCTTCTCCGGCTGCAGTTTCGCCAACACACTGACGAGCTGCTGGTAGACCGAGTTCAGTTCGACGACCACGTGTTGGGCATCGATGGTCTGTCCCGGTTGCAGCGTTCCGGCGGGGCCGTCGTCGGGCACCACGAAGTTGACCGCCTTGGCACCGAAGATCGTGTTCGACTTGATGTCGGCACTCACGTTGCCCGGGATCTGCGACATCTGATCGGACGCGATGTCGAGGTACAGAACGGCGTGACCACCGCTCTCACTGATCGACTGGACCCGCCCGACCTCGACGCCGCGCAACTTCACCTTGGCGTCGGGGCTCATCACCAGGCCTGCTCGCGGAGCCTGCAGGGTGACGCGCTGGGTGGAGTCGAACCAGCCGAGGAACTGTCCGGCCGCGGCCGCGATGATCGCGACCAACGAGCCGACCATGATCACTGCCGCCGTGCGCCGGACCGCCCGGCTGCGCTCCTGTCGTTTTGCCATCGTCGTCTATCCCGCCAGGTTGAACTTGCCATCGGCGCCGTAGATGGCGAGCGAGGTGAGCAGTGTGATCACGACCACAACAACGAGGGAGGCGCGGACCGCGTTCCCGACCGCGACGCCGACGCCCACCGGCCCGCCGGAGGCGTTGTACCCGTAGTAGGTGTGGATGAGCATCACCGCGACCGCCATACAGATCGCCTGCACGAACGACCAGAGGATGTCCGACGGGATCAGGAACGTGTCGAAGTAGTGGTCGTAGACACCGGGCGACTGTCCGTAGAGCACCACCGTCGCAAAACGGCTGGCGACGAACGAGGCCAGTGATGCCAGTGCGTAGAGCGGGATGATCGCGATCAATCCGGCCACGATACGGGTGCTGACCAGGTACGGAATGGAGGAGATCGCCATCGTCTCGAGCGCGTCGATCTCCTCGCTGACCCTCATGGCACCGAGTTGCGCCGTCGCGCCCGCGCCGATCGTCGCCGCGAGCGCGATGCCCGCGATGACGGGGACCGCGATGCGCACGTTGATGAACGCCGAGAAGAAGCCGGTCAGCGCCTCGACACCGATGTTGGCCAGCGAACTGTAGCCCTGCACCGCGATGGTTCCGCCGGTGAACAGAGTGAGGAAGCCGACCACCACGACGGTGCCGCCGATCATGGCCAGCGCACCGGTGCCCATCGAGATCTCCGCGATGAGGCGCAGGGTTTCCTTCTTGTAGTGCTTGATGGCACGGGGGATCGCGACGAGGCTGTCCCAATAGAAGAAGGCCTGATCGCCGATCTGATCCCAGTCTTCGCCTGCGCGCTTGACCGCGATGCGGGCAGTACGGAGCCGGGTGGTGAAGGGAAGAACCATGCCTCAGCCCGCCGTTGCCTTGAGTCCGACCGCCGTGACGACGACGTTGACGACGAACAGCGCCATGAACGAGTACACGACGGTCTCGTTGACGGCGTCGCCGACACCCTTTGCGCCGCCCTTGACGTTCAGTCCCTGATAACAGCCGACCATGCCGGCAAACAGGCCGAACAACGCCGCCTTGACCATGGAGATCATCAGCTCCCCGAATCCGGTCAGCAACGTGAGGTTGGCGATGAATGCGCCGGGGTTCACGTCCTGCAGGAACACCGAGAACATGAAGCCACCGCCGATACCGATGGTGCAGACGAGGCTGTTCAGCAGCACGGCGACTCCGGTGGACGCGATGATGCGCGGCACCACGAGGCGATGAATCGGGTTGATACCCAACACCTTCATCGCGTCGATCTCTTCGCGGATCGTCCGGGCACCGAGGTCTGCGCAGATCGCGGTGGCACCGGCGCCTGCGACGATGAGCACGGTGACGATCGGTCCGATCTGTGTGATCGTGCCGAGCGCCGCGCCCGCCCCCGAGAGATCCTGCGCACCGATCTCGCGCAGGAGGATGTTCAGGGTGAAACTGACGAGGACCGTGAACGGGATGGCCACCAGCAATGTGGGCACCATCGACACACGGGCGATCGCCCACGACTGCTCGACCGTCTCACGCCACTGAAATGGACGACGGAGCAACTCCCTCGTCGATTCGACCCCCAGTGAGACGAAGTCCCCTACGCCTGACATAGGCGCGGCGAGCTTCTCTAACACCAGCACTCCTTACCCCCCGGGTACCCTAGGCCGCGGTGCTCGCACGGAGCATCGCGAACCTATCACGCACCCCTACTCAGATCTGGTCAGTTGACCAGTTCACTCGCCGAGAACATTCGGTTGGCGTCTCGACCGGCAAAGTAGCTGGTCAAAGTCTTCGTCAGAGCACTGGAGTCCCACGCGTCACCGACCGCGGTGAAGGTCTCCTCCACCGTCGGAGCAGCCATCAGCATCACCTTGGGACCATAGACCACGAACACCTGACCGGTGACGTCGTCGGCCTCGGCGGACGCCAGGAAGTTCACCAGGCGAACGACGTGCTCGGGGGACAGCGGATCGACACCGTCCGTCGGGGCCTCACCGAAGACCGCTTCGGTCATACCCGTCCGCGCACGCGGGCAGATGGCATTGGCCCGCACGCCGTACCGCCGCAGGGCACGCGCCGCCGACAACGTGAGGGCGGTGATACCCGCCTTGGCCGCCCCGTAGTTGGCTTGCCCCTCCGGCCCGAGCAACCCGGCCTCCGACGACGTGTTGATGAGTCGGCCGTAGACCGGGCCGCCTGCCGCCTTGGAGGCGGCACGCCAGTGGCTCGCCGCGTTGCGGTTGAGCAGGAAGTGTCCGCGCAGATGAACACGGATGACCTGGTCCCACTCGTCGTCGGACATGTTGAACAGCATCTTGTCCCGGGTGATCCCGGCGTTGCTCATCACGACGTCGAGGCCGCCGAGATCCTCGGTTGCGGTGCGCATGATCTCGGTCGCGGTCGCCGAGTCCGAGATGTCACCGGCGACAGCGACCCCCCGGCCACCATCGGCTGCGATGACGTCGAGGACATCACTTGCCTCCAACGAACTCGCGAGATCGTTCACGATCACCGATGCGCCTTGCGCGGCAAGGCCGATGGCCTCAGCTCGCCCAAGACCCGCACCGGCTCCGGTGACGACCGCCACACGTCCATCCAACGACCGACCCACGCCAGTTCCTTTCCCGAGGCTGCAGAAAAACTAGAACCTGTTCTAGCATGATCGCGCTCAGACCGGAACCGGTTGGTCAGAATTGGTGCGATGTCGTCACTCGAGACTCAGCGCCGACTTCGGGCAACTCGCGACAACCTGACGCAGCTCCTCTTCACGCTCGGTGGGGATGTCCTCCTGAAGAATCACCAGGTAGTCGTCGTCGTCCAGGTCAAAGACATCAGGTGCCATACCCACACAGATGGCGTTGGACTCGCACAGGTCGAAATCTGCCTTGATTCGCATACCGATACTCCTTCTCCCGACTGATCGTCTGGTTGACGGGCTGTGTTGAACAGGTTAGAACGTGTTTCAGAAGTTGGCGAGCATGTGTTCGCCGCCACAGGGCTGTCCGCAGCGTTTCACCACCAAATATCTCATCCATCCGAAAAGGACACGGAGACCCCGATGCGCATCGCATACACCGAACAACAGGCCGAACTCCGTCGGGAGTTGCGCTCGTACTTCGCAGCGCTGATGACCGACGACCGTCGCGCCGCACTGAGCGGAGGCGACGGGGAGATCGGCGAAGGGGACGCGTACCGCGATGTCGTCGCCCAGATGGGATCCGACGGGTGGCTCGCGTTGGGCTGGCCGACCGAGTACGGCGGCCACAACCGCTCGATGATGGACCAGTTGATCTTCACCGACGAGGCCGCCATCGCCGGCGCACCGGTGCCGTTCCTGACCATCAACTCCGTGGCGCCGACGATCATGCACTACGGCACCGACGAGCAGAAATCGTTCTTCCTGCCCAAGATCGCCGCCGGTCAGTTGCACTTCTCCATCGGCTACTCGGAACCGGGCGCGGGCACCGATCTCGCTGCACTGCGCACCACCGCGGTTCGCGACGGCGACGACTACGTGATCAACGGCCAGAAGATGTGGACATCGCTGGTCGCCTACGCCGACTACATCTGGCTCGCCTGCCGTACCGATCCCTCGACCCTCGAGGCGGGCGGCAAAAAGCACAAGGGCATCTCGATGCTGATCGTGCCCGCCGACTCCGAGGGCTTCAGCTACACGCCGGTGCACACCATGGCCGGCGTGGACACCAGCGCCACCTATTACCAGGACGTGCGCGTGCCGACGTCTGCACTCGTCGGCGAGGAAGGTGGCGGCTGGGCGCTGGTCACCAACCAGCTCAACAACGAGCGCGTGGCGCTGTGCAGCGCGGCGCCCATCCAGACCGCCCTGCGCGAGACCATCGCGTGGGCGCAGCAGACCAAGACCGGCGACGGTCAGCGTGTCATCGACGCACCGTGGGTGCAGTCGAACCTGGCCCGCGTGCACGCCAAGGTCGAGTTCCTGAAGCTGATCAACTGGAAGATCGCCTCGCAGGCCGCGTCCGGCGACGCACCGAGTCCGGCCGATGCGTCGGCCACCAAGGTCTTCGGCACCGAGTTCGCCACCGAGGCGTACCGGCTGCTCATGGAGGTCGTCGGTCCGGCCGCGACGCTGCGTCAGGGCTCCACGGGAGCACACCTCAACGGACGCCTCGAGCGGTTCCAGCGCACGTCGCTGATCTTGACCTTCGGCGGCGGCACCAACGAGGTCCAGCGCGACATCATCGGCATGCTCGCCCTCGGTCTGCCCGCCGCCCGCCGCTGACCCGCACCGCCGGTCGAGTGGCGCCCCGCCCCCGCCGCATCCCCGCCGGTCGAGTAGCGCCCCCGCCGGTCGAGTAGCGCCCCCGCCGGTCGAGTAGCGCCCCCGCCGGTCGAGTAGCGACGAGCGAGCTTGCGAGCCCGACGCGTATCGAGACCACAGGCACCACCGATCGAGCCAGCATCCCCGCCGGTCGAGTAGCGACGAGCGAGCTTGCGAGCCCGACGCGTATCGAGACCACCACCGACGACCACCAACCCGCCGACCACACCCCACCTCGAGAACCGAAAGAAGCCCCACACCATGGATTTCACACTCCCCGAATCCGGCGAGGACGTCCGCGGTCTCGCCCGCGACATCGCAGGCAAGGTCAGCACACCCGAGCGCGTCGCCGAACTCGAGACCACGTCCGCCCCGATCGACGACACGCTGTGGCGTGAGCTCGGCACGGCAGGTCTGCTCGGCCTCGAGGTGCCGTCGTCGCTGGCCGGAGATCGCGGCGGCGACCTGGGCCCGATCGAGAACTCCGTCGTCACCGAGGAACTCGGCCGGACCCTGGCGCGAGTCCCGTTCGGTGCGCACGCCTTCGCCGCCCTGCCCGTGCTGGCGGCCCGCGGTACCGCGGCGCTGCACAACTGGGCGCTCGGTGCCGCTGCCGGTGGCGAGATCGTCGTGACGGTGGCCTTCGAAGAAGACCTCGGCGTCGACGTCACCACTCCCGCGACAACGCTCGGAGACACCCTGTCGGGCACCAAGGTCGACGTCCCCTACGGCGAGGCCGCCGACGTCTACGTGGTCAACGCGTCCGGCCCCGACGGCCCGGTCGCCGTCGTGGTGCGTGCCGACGACCCCGGGGTACGCGTCACCGCCACGCCGACCACGGGCCGCATCCCGACCGCGCAACTCGACCTGTCCGACGTGCCGATCGACGCCGATCGCATCCTCGGTGGAGGGCTCACCGCGGTGGTCGAGCTCGCCGACCGCATGACCCTCGCGATCTGCGCCGAGCAGGCGGGAATCGTGTCGCGCGCACTCGAGCTGACCGCGGAGTACGCCCGCGAACGCGAGCAGTTCGGTCGGCAGATCGGCTCGTTCCAGGCTGTCGCGCAACGTCTCGCCGACGGCTACATCGACGCACAGGGCCTCTCGCTGACCACAACCCAGGCCGCCTGGCTGTTGTCACAGACCGGCGACAGTGCCGGCGCCGACGTGGAGATCCACACCGCGATCGCGACCGCCAAGTTCTGGGCCGCCGAGGCAGGCCACCGTGTCGCCCACACCACGGTGCACGTCCACGGTGGAGTCGGCCTGGACACCAGCCATCCGGTGCACCGGTACTTCTTGCGCGCCAAGCAGAATGAGTTCGCTCTCGGCTCGGCACCGGTCGTGCTGCGTGCCATCGGCGCCGAGCTCGCGGCAGCCCCGGCCTGATCCATGACCACCGACACCGCGGCGGCCACGCTGACCTCGCTGCTGACACCACTCGCCGACGTCGACGATCGAGGGCTGTGGTTCGAGGGGCAATTCGTCTCCTGGCGGGACCATCTCGGTCACGCGGGTGCCGTGGCCGCTGCGGTTCGGGGCCTGCTGAGCGACGACGGACCACCGCATGTCGGGGTCCTGCTGACCAACACACCCGAGTTCGCATCGCTGATCGCCGGGGCAGTCCTCGACGGCTACGTGATCGCCGGACTCAACACCACGCGGCGCGGGGCATCGCTGGCCGCCGACGTCGCACGGGCGGACTGCCAGGTCGTGTTCGTGTCCGACGACACCGCCGCGCTGGTGGACGGCCTCGATCTCGGCGTCCCGGTGATCAACGTGGACTCCGACCGGTGGCAACGGCAGGTGGCCACCCACGTCGGCCCGTCTGCGCCGCACCGGGCCGATGTCGACGGCGACGACCTGCTCATGCTGATCTTCACCTCGGGCACCACCGGCGATCCGAAAGCGGTCCGGTGTACCCACCGAACCTTTGCCGCCGCGGGCAAGATGCTCGCCGACAGGTTCGAGATCGGCGCCGACGATGTCGTGTACCTGTCCATGCCGATGTTCCACTCGAATGCGATGATCGCCGGCTGGACGGTCGCGGTGGCCGGCGGAGCGTCGATCGCCTTGCGCCGCAGCTTCTCTGCCCGCGGCTTCGTCGCCGATGTGCGACGGTACGGCGTCACGTATGCGAACTACGTCGGCAAACCGTTGAACTACATCCTCGCCACCGAGGCATCCGACGACGATGCCAAATGCTCGTTGCGCATCATGTACGGCAACGAGGCGTCCGCGCGTGATCGCCGACGGTTCGCCGAACGCTTCGGCTGCCGGGTGATCGACGGCTTCGGTTCCACCGAGGGCGGGGTGGCCATCACCCGCACCCCCGACACACCCGACGACGCCCTCGGCCCTCTTCGTGCGCCGACCGCCGTCGTCGACCCGGAGACCGGCGCGCCGCTCGGACCCGGCGAGGTGGGAGAACTCGTGAACACTTCTGGGCCCGGACTTTTCAACGGGTACTACCGTGACCCCGATGCCACCGAGGAGCGATTGCGCGACGGCGTTTACCACACCGGCGATCTGGCATGGGTCGACGATGCGGGCTACATCTACTTCGCGGGCCGCCTGGGCGATTGGCTCCGAGTCGACGGCGAGAATCTCGCCACCGGACCGATCGAGCGAATCCTGCTGCGCCATCCCGCGATTCGTCAGGTTGCGGTCTTCGGTGTGGCGGTGGAGATCGGTGACGAGATCGAGGCCGTCCTCGTTGTGCAGGGTGCTCTCACCGCGTCCGAGTTGACCGACTTCCTCGCCACACAAGGCGATCTCGGCCCGAAACAATGGCCCCATCGGATCCGCATCGTCGACGCGCTACCCGAGACCGCCACGTTCAAGACGGTCAAACGCGTCCTGCGCGACGCCGCCGAACCGCCCACCTGGGTACGTGAGGGCCACACCTACCGCTAGCGGTGAGAACCCGCCCTGTCCCGCGGGCGGGTGAAGGTCGTCGTCGGATGGATGTCGGTATTTCGGTCGACCGCACACCTGAACTCTGACACGATTCGTGCATGCTCGTCGTACGCGGGGCCACCCCGGACGACGCGATCGGCGTCGCCCGAGAACATGTGCGCGCATGGCAGACGGGTTACCGGGGCCTGCTGCCCGATGAGGGCCTCGACGGGATGCGGCCCGCTGATCGTGCCACTCGCTACACGTTCGGCCTCACCGGGCGTGACGACCCGCAGACGCTTGTCGCGGCCGACGAAGTCGGAATGATCCACGGACATGTGACGCTGGGCCCGGCGCGGGGTGTCGACAGCCGAGCGGTCGGCGAGATCTGGTCGTTCTACGTGGATCCGGATTCCTGGGGACTCGGCGTGGGCCGGGTACTGATGTCCTCCGCGCGCACCAGGCTGACCGAACTCGGACGTACCGAGGCGTTCTTGTGGGTACTCGCGGGAAACGAACGTGCACAACGCTTTTACCTGCGTGACGGATGGACCCCCGATGGAAGCCGACGCACGGACGAGATCTGGGGAGCCACCGTCCAGGAGCTCCGGTTACACACCCGACTCTGAACGCGGAGCGGGCCGCCACGACATCATTTGTCGCGACGGCCCGCTCCGGTAGCGGCGGTGTGGGACCTCAGCCCCACGTTCTGTTCAACCCAGCGTCTTGTTCAACCTCGCCACCGCCTGTTCGTACTCGCTGACGATGTCGGCGATCATGTCGGCGACCGGCGTGATCTCGTTGCAGCGTCCGACGATCTGACCGGCCGGCATGGCGACCACCTCGGGGTCGTCGGCCGCCGAGATCCGAGCATGCGCCTCCGCAACGAGCAGATTCTGCAACGGCATGGGCAGCGCGTCAGGGGCTCCGGGCGCATCCCAGGCGTCGGTCCACTTGGTCTTGAGCAGTCGCGCCGGTTTGCCCGAGTAGATCCGGCGGCGCACCGTGTCGCGCGACGTCGCGCTCAGCAGCGCGCGCTGCACCGTCGACGGCCCCTGTGCACCGGGCTCGATTCCGAGCTTGTACTCGGCTGCGGTCAACCAGTAGGTCCCCATCCAGACCCCTTGTGCACCGAGCGCGATCGCTGCGGCGACCTGCCGCCCGCTGCCGACACCGCCGGCTGCGAGCACCGGTGCGCTGTCGCCGACAGCATCCACCAACTCCGGCCAGAGGATCATCGACGTGACCTCACCGGTGTGTCCACCACCCTCGTATCCCTGCGCGATGACGATGTCCACACCCGCCTCGACATGGCGTAGCGCATGGTCTTTCGCACCGGCGAGCGCCGCCACCGCGACACCGTTGTCGTGTGCGGTCGCGATGACGTCGGCCGGCGGGGAACCGAGCGCGTTGGCGATCAGCTTGATCTGACCGTACTTACGGGTGTGCTCCATGGCGACGTCGACGTGCGAACGCGCCACCGAGTGCAGCCACCCCAGGACACCGGCGTCCACGCGCTCCCCATTGGGCAACGGCGGCACACCCAGATCTGCGAGGGTGCGTTCCACGAACGCCTTGTGTTCCGGCGGGATCATCGAGTCGAGGTCCACCTTGCTGCCCTCGGTGGGGATCTTTGCAGGCATCACGATGTCGACGCCGAACGGCTTGCCGTCGGTGTTCTCGTGCATCCACTCGAGGACCTCGTCGAGTTCGTCTGCGTCGTTGAAACGCACACAACCCAGCACGCCCATACCGCCCGCGCGACTGATCGCGGCCGCCACGTCCTGGCTCGGAGTGAACCCGAAGATCGGGTAGTCGATGCCGAAGCGCTCGGCGAGTTCGGTACGCATTGTCACTCTTCTCCGGCGCCTACAGCGCCTCGTCCGCGGGTCGTTCCTGGGTGATGCCGGCACCCCACCGGTAATCGGGTTTGCCTGCCGGCGACCGCTTGATCTCGTCGACGAACCAGACGCTGCGCGGGCACTTGTAGCCCGCGAGTTCCTTGCGCACCACGTCATTGAGGTCGGCCAACGCGGGCCGCGCGCCGTCACGCGTCGCGATGACCGCGGTCACCCGCTGCCCCCAGCGCTCGTCGGCGACGCCGACGACGACGGTGTCGAAGACGTCGGGATGGGCCTTGAGGGCCGCCTCGACCTCCTCCGGGAACACCTTCTCGCCGCCGGTGTTGATCGACACCGAACCGCGGCCGAGCATCGTGATCGCACCGTCGGACTCGATCTGCGCGAAATCGCCGGGCAGCGAATAGCGGACCCCGTTGAACTCCTTGAAGGTCTTGGCCGACTTCTCCGGATCATTGTGATAGCGCAGCGGGATGTGGCCGGTACGGGCCAGTACGCCGATCTCGCCGCTGCCCGGTTCGACCGGGGTGCCGTCTTCACGGAGCACATGTGTCTCGCTGTCGGCGTTCACCCGTGGCCCGCCGGTGTGCGGCGAATCCTTCGACGCCACACCGAGACCGCCGAATCCGGTCTCCGACGACCCGATGGCATCGATGATCACCGCATTCGGGAACCGATCGATGAACTGTTCCTTGACGCTCGGCGAGAACAGGCACGCCGACGATGCGATGGACACCACGCTGCTCAGGTCGTGGTCGTCGTTGTCGGCCAGCGCCTCGATCATCGGACGCCCCATGGCATCTCCGGTGATGAACACGACGTTGACCTTGTGCTTCGCGATGATGTCCCAGGCGCGATCTCCACTGAAGTCGGGATACACCACCGCTTTTCCGCCACCGAACAGCGCCTGGAAGATCGCCCACTGCGAGCCACCGTGAATGAACGGCGGGATCGGGAACCGCACGAGTTGCCCACCGTCGGCGCCCTCGCGGGCCAACTGCCATTCGTCGGCCACGGGAGTGCTGGTGTACCAGTCGATTCCACCGCCGAGAACGCGCCACACGTCCTCCTGGCGCCACACCACGCCCTTGGGCTTACCGGTGGTGCCGCCGGTGTAGAGCATGTACAGGTCGTCGTCGGAACGCTCCTCGAAGTCGCGCGCGGTCGACGATTCCGTGATCGCGTCCTCGTATCGGATCGCACTGTCGAGGCCGGGGGCTTGCGCGTCGCTGCCGTCCTCGACGACGATCCGATGCCGGATCGACGGCGCTTTCGGCAACGTGTTCCACACCCGGTCGGCGTACTGACGCTCATGGATCAGCACACTCATCCCGGAGTCGGTGAAGATGTGCTCGAGTTCGGCTTCCACATACCGGTAGTTGACGTTCACCATGACCGCGCGGGCCTTGAAGATGGCCACCATCGACTCGACGGCTTCGATGGTGTTTCGGCTGTACAACCCCACTCGATCCCCCGGCTGCACACCGAGGTCGCGGAGTTTGTGGGCGAGCGCGTTGGAACGCGCCTCGAGTTCGGCGTAGGTGCGACTCACGCCGTCGGATTCCAGGGCCGTCCGCTCGGGGACGAGGTCGACGGCATGCTCGATGAGGTCGGCAATCGTATAGGCCATGGCTTCAAAATTAGAACGTGTTATCGTTCTGAGCAAGCAGCAATCATCCATGGATTCGCGAGGACGACGATGACCACACTTGCCGGTTCCGACAACTCCACCGACCAGGCTCCGCACTGCCTCGTCGAGAAGCGCGGCCACGTTCTGATCGTCACGATGAATCGGCCGGAGGCCCGTAATGCGCTGTCGGCCGAGATGATGTCGATCATGGTCGACGCCTGGGACCGCGTGGACAACGATCCCGAGATCCGGGTGGCCGTGCTCACCGGTGCGGGCGGCGCGTTCTGCGCCGGTATGGACCTCAAGGCGATGAACAAGAACTCCCCCGGCGACACCGTCGATCAGGGGTCCTGGAATCCCGCCAGCCTGCCCGCCCTGCTCAAAGGTCGACGCCTGACCAAGCCGCTCATCGCCGCGGTCGAGGGGCCGGCCATCGCGGGTGGCACCGAGATCCTGCAGGGCACCGACATCCGCGTCGCAGGCGAGAAGGCCAAGTTCGGCGTCGCCGAGGCACGCTGGGGCCTGTTCCCCTTGGGCGGCAGCGCAGTTCGCCTACCCCGACAGATCCCGTACACGATCGCCGCAGACCTGCTGCTGACCGGCCGGCACATCACCGCGTCAGAGGCCAAGGAATACGGACTGATCGGCTACGTCGTCCCCGACGGCTCCGCACTCGACAAGGCGCTGGAGATCGCCGAGAGCATCGCCGCCAACGGCCCGTTGGCCGTGCAGGCGATCCTCAAGACGATGCGCGACACCGAGGGCATGCACGAACTCGAGGCCTTCGAGCTCGAGTCCAAGCTGGGCATCTCGGTGTTCAAGAGCAAGGATGCCAAGGTGGGCCCGAAAGCGTTCGCCAACAAGGAGAAGCCGGTCTTCACCGGCGAGTGACGTAAGCACGTTCTCCGTTTCGCCGGTCGCTCCCCGCGCCGGTGACCCACACGCCGGTCACTCCCCACACGCCGGTCGAGTAGTTCGAGGCGCAAAGCCGAGAACGTATCGAGACCAAGCCCCAAGGCCTCGATACGCTCTCGCCTAGCGGCTCGAGCTACTCGACCATCACACGGCTCGAACTACTCGACCACCAGAACCCTCGCGCACCACGCCGGTCGCTCCACACGCCGGACACCCCCACACGCCGGTCGCTCCTCCTCGCCGGTCGCTCCTTCTCGCCGGTCGCTCCTTCTCGCCGGTCGCTCCTTCTCGCCGGTCGAGTAGTTCGAGGCGCAAAGCCGAGAACGTATCGAGACTGTGAGAATGAGGTCAGGTGTTCGCCGCGGTGTGGCGAGCGCCAGTGACGGC